>DASXVE010000024.1 GCA_036504445.1 Candidatus Aquicultor sp. | reverse complement strand
GTTATGCCGGGAGATAACGTTGAGATTACCGTTGAGCTCATCACTCCGATCGCCATGGAAGAGGGGCTGCGCCTTGCTATTCGTGAAGGCGGACGCACGGTTGGCTCCGGGCGTGTTATTAAGATTACGAAGTAAATAAATTTTGCGTGGAGGAAGCATGGCAACACAAAAAATTCGTATCAGGCTCAAAGCTTATGATCACGAGGTTGTCGATCAGTCAGCGAAGAAGATAGTTGATACGGCACAGAGAACAGGTGCTAGAGTTGCGGGACCAATTCCTCTGCCTACAGAGAGAAGTCTGTATACAGTTATTCGGTCCCCGCACGTCAACAAAGATTCGCGCGAGCATTTCCAGATGCGCACGCATAAAAGGTTGATTGATATACTCGACCCGACACCGAAGACGGTTGACTCATTAATGAGGCTCGACCTGCCGGCAGGTGTCGATATCGAGATAAAGCTCTAGAGCTAGTAAGCAGAGGTAAGTTAAACGGCATGCGCACTTTACCTGTGATTGTAAGGTTGCATGGGAGGTGCGCACAAGCCGTGGTATGTGGTTAGTTTGTAGCACAGTGGATAATTTTTAGTGCGAGGTAGAAGATGAAGGCGTTACTAGGAAAGAAACTTGGAATGACGCAGATATTCAGTGACGATGACCGTTTACTTCCGGTAACCGTTGTTGAGGTAGGCCCCTGCGTTATTACACAGGTTAAAACACAAAAAACCGATGGCTACTCCGCAATCCAAATAGGGTTCGAGGACGTCGAGGAGAAAAAGGCCAATAAGCCCTCGAAAGGGCATTTTGCAAAGACAAAAGTCGCGCCGAAGCGTTACCTGGCTGAGATCAGGGTTGATAATCCTGATAATTACAAGCCGGGGGATACGATTACGGCTGACATCTTTGCGGCTGGCGAGAAAACCGATGTTGTCGGTGTCTCAAAGGGTAAGGGCTTCCAGGGCGTTATGAAGCGTCATAACTTCAGTGGAGGTCCTGGTGGCCACGGATCGCACTTCCATAGGGCACCGGGTTCAGTTGGCGCGTCCTCATTCCCGTCAAGGGTTGTAAAGGGTATGCGCATGCCAGGTCATATGGGAAGCGATAAAGTGACCACACAAAACCTTGAAATCGTCAGGGTTGATCCGGAGCAGAATATCATTCTACTCAAGGGGGCTGTACCTGGGGCCAAGGGCAGTCTGATTATGGTCAAGGAATCCAAGAAGGCAAAGAAGAAGGAGTAACGGTGAAACTACCAGTTCTTAATGGAGAAGGTAAAACCATAGAGGAAATCAGCGTTAGTCCTGCAGTCTTTGAGGTAGAAGCGAACGAGGCCGTAGTTCATCAAGTTGTGCGCGCTCAGCTTGCAGCAGCAAGAAGAGGCACAGCAAAGACAAAGACACGGTCCGAAGTACGCGGTGGTGGAAAGAAGCCTTGGCGCCAGAAAGGCACCGGACGGGCTCGAATCGGAAGTATCCGTGCACCCCACTGGGTTGGCGGTGGTACGGTCTTCGGCCCAACGCCGCGTGATTATTCATTTAGCGTTCCTAAGAAGATGCGTCGCCTAGCGCTGCGCTCGATCTTATCATCAAAGGCACGGGACGGCCGCTTGATCATCCTCGATGATTTCGGTCTGAATGAGCCAAAAACGAAAGAAGCGGCAAAGATACTGAAAAATATCAATGTCGACAAAAAGGCGACTGTTATCGTTGGCGACGAGCAGGACATGGCAGTAAAATCGGTACGCAATCTCGACAGAGTGCGGGTTATCTATAGTTCCGAGCTTAACGCCTACGACTTGCTCAATAACGAGTATTTGGTTATGACTCGCGCCGCTCTGAGTTCAGTAGAGGAGGGTCTAACCAGATGAAGACACCGCAAGATGTAATTATACGCCCGGTAATCTCGGAGAAAAGCTACGCTCAAATCGACAAGCAGAAGTATACCTTTGAAGTTGCGAAAGATTCACGTAAGGAAGAGATTAAGCAGGCGGTCGAGAAGATTTTTAAGGTCCATGTTGAAGCAGTTAATACGATTACGATGCGCGGCAAGATGAAGCGCCGCGGTTATACATCGGGCAGAACCCGCAGCTGGAAGAAGGCTGTCGTGACACTCCGCGAGGGCGATCGAATCGAATTCTTCGAAGCGCGATAGGCCTGTGGGTGAACCAGAGGCTGTAATGCCGGTGCCGGCTTAGTTAAGCGAAAAGGCACCGAGAAAATATGCTGCCGGCAAGCGATAAGAGCCGGTTGTGAGACGAGGAGAGAAGAAGTACATGGGAATCAAAAAGTTTAAACCGACATCGGCTGGAAGGCGTTTTCAAACCGTCTCCGATTTCGTGGACATTACGAAAAAGGAGCCTGAAAAAAGCCTGTTGGCGCCGCTAAAGAACAACGCGGGACGCAATAACAACGGCCGCATCACTACGCGTCATCAGGGCGGCGGCCACAAGAGGCGCTATCGTATTATCGATTTTAAGCGCAATAAGTACGGCGTTCCCGGAACCGTTGAAGCCATCGAGTACGATCCAAACCGCTCATCGCGGATTGCGCTCATCAAGTATGCCGATGGTGAGAGGCGCTATATTATTGCGCCGATCAACCTTAAGGTCGGAAACCAGATTATGGCGGGCCCGGATTCAGATATCAAGATAGGCAACGCTCTGCCGCTGAGAAAGATCCCGCTCGGTACGATCGTGCACAACATTGAGCTTACGGCGGGTAGGGGTGGCCAGCTTGCGCGTTCAGCAGGTACATCAGCCCAGCTCATGGCAAAAGAGGGCAACTACGCACATCTGCGCTTGCCATCGAATGAAGTGCGTATGATCCATATGGATTGTTATGCGACAATCGGGCAAGTCGGCAACCCGGAGCACGAGCTTATCAGCATCGGCAAAGCCGGTCGCTCTCGTTGGTTGGGCAAGAGGCCGACGGTTCGCGGTACCGCGATGAACCCGGTCGATCACCCGCACGGCGGTGGCGAGGGTAAGGCGACACCAGGTCGTCACCCGGTTACACCGTGGGGTAAACCGACGCTTGGGTATCGTACACGCGGCAAAAAGCAATCTGACAAATATATTGTAAAATCCCGCAGGTCAAAATAAGTGCGGTGTTGTATAGCGTTAAACGCTTGTAAATTTTAAGTGAACGCCCGAGGGCGTGGTAAGTAGAAGCTTTTTGGAATGGAGGCTGAAACGTGGGAAGGTCACTAAAAAAAGGGCCGTTTGTTGAGACAAGGCTTCTCAGCAGGATTCAAGATATGAACAAGAGAAACGAGAAGCGGGTTATTAAAACCTGGTCTAGAGCCTCGACTATCTTCCCGGAGATGGTTGGGCATACGATAGCGGTCCATGATGGACGCAGGCATGTCCCGGTGTACGTTACTGAGAGTATGGTTGGACATAAGCTCGGCGAGTTTGCACCGACGCGGACCTTTAGAGGCCACGCGGGCCAGGAAAGGTCAACGAGGTTACGCTAGAGACTAGGAGTAAGAAGCTAGCGGTTTCAGACCTAGTTTCTAGAACGAGGAGGTAAAATGGCTAAAGCGTTAGAGAATGAGAGAGCGTCTACCAAAGCCGTTGCAAAATATGTGCGGATATCGCCACTTAAGGTGCAGCAGGTTATCAACCTTATCCGAGGTAAAGATGTCGAGGATGCAATTGCAATACTCACATTTACACCAAAATCAGCTGCTCGGTTGATTCTAAAGGTGCTCAACTCAGCGATTGCAAACGCTGAGAAGAACATGCATATCAGCCGCAGCAGGCTGTATGTATCGGCGGCGCATGTGGACCAGGGTCCAACATTGAAAAGGATTCGTCCGCGAGCAATGGGGCGGGCGTTTAGGATTAGAAAAAGAACAAGTCACATTACCGTAATTGTTACGGAGAAGGAGGGTTAAATGGGGCAGAAAGTTCATCCCCGGGGCCTCAGAGTCGGTATCATCGAACCCTGGCGGTCGCGCTGGTTTGCCAGCAAGGGCTTCGATAAGCTTCTCCATGAAGATATAGAGATTAGACGGACTCTCGAAAAGAAACTCGCACGCGCGGCGATCTCAAAGATTATTATCGAGCGCGCGGGCGACCGTGTTAAGGTCGACATTCATACCGCTCGCCCGGGCATCGTCATTGGCAAGCGCGGGTCAGAGGTCGAAATCCTTCGTGGCCAGCTCGAGAAAATGACCGGCAAGCAGGTCCAGATTAATATCGAAGAGGTAAGAAGGCCGGAGCTCGACGCAACATTGGTAGCGCAGTCGATCGCCGAGCAGCTTGAGGCTCGTGTCGGTTTCAGACGCGCCATGAAGAAAGCCGTCACGCAGGCTATGAAGAGCGGTGCTCAGGGCGTTAAAGTTCAAAGCGCAGGTCGCTTGGGTGGTGCTGAAATGGCTCGTACCGAGTGGTATCGTGAGGGCCGCGTGCCGCTTCATACGCTTCGTGCCAATATCGATTACGGCTTTACCGAAGCGCTCACAACCTTTGGGCGAATCGGCGTGAAGGTCTGGATTTATAAAGGCGATATCATGCCTGGTCAGTTTGTAGCCGATAAGGCGCCAGCAGGCGAGCGTCCGGAGAGACCAGAGCGGCCGCGAGGCGAAAGGCCACGTCGTCCGCGAGGCGATAACAAGCCAGGGCAGGGCCAGGGCAGGAAGCAAGGCGCCGGGCCAAGGAAGGGGTCGTAGCAATGCTTTTACCAAAGAGAGTTAAGCATCGCAAGCAGATGCGAGGTCGCATGAAAGGCCGCGCTAAAGGCGGCGATAGAATATATTTCGGCGATTACGGTTTGCAGGCACTCGAGCCGGGCTGGGTAACAAACCGGCAGATTGAAGCGGCCCGTATCGCTATGACCCGCTATATTAAGAGGGGCGGAAAAGTCTGGATCAACATCTTCCCGGACAAGCCGGTTACAGAAAAGCCGGCAGAGACCCGTATGGGTTCCGGTAAGGGTTCGCCAGAGCACTGGGTTGCAGTTATTAAGCCCGGTAGGGTTATGTTTGAGATCGCCGGCGTTACTGAGTCGGTCGCTCGCGAGGCGATTCGTTTGGCGATTCATAAACTGCCGATTAAGTGCAGGTTTATCACAAGAGAAGAGCTGGGTGGTGAGTAAGCGTGAAGGCAGAGAAGTTTAGAGATTTAACAGATGATGAGTTGGAAGCGCGAATCAAAGAAGCCAAAGCGGAGCTGTTTAACCTGCGTTTTCAGCTCGCTACCGGTCAGCTCGACAATCCAAAACGGATTAAAGAGATCAAGAAGGATATCGCACGTATTCAAACTATACGTCGTGAGCGTGAGATCGAGGTCAAGCTGGCAAGCAGCTAGAAGCTAGGGCTAAGAAGTAGCAAGCAGATAAACTTTACGGCACACAGCGGGTAGCTAGTTTCTAGATGGGAGGGTTACATGGAAGAAAAGAGAGGAAGCCGGAAGACAAGAGTCGGTAAGGTTGTAAGCGATGCAATGGACAAAACCGTTACAGTAGCAGTCGAGACAACCGTAAGACACCGGCTCTACAAGAAGACGATAAAGCGAACCACCAAGTTCAAAGCGCACGATGAGACCAATGACGCAAAGCTTGGCGATACCGTACAGATTACCGAGACGCGTCCCTTGAGTAAGACCAAGCGGTGGCGCGTATCAGAGGTTCTTGAGCGGGCTAAATAGAACCGTGAGTATAAGAACCGTATTTATAGAGACCGTTGAGGAAAGAAGGAAGAAGGCATGATCCAACAGCAATCAAGACTAAAAATTGCTGATAATACCGGGGCACGAGAGATCCTGTGCATCAGGGTTCTCGGCGGCTCGATGCGGCGCTACGGGTCTGTTGGCGATACGATTGTCGGCGCTGTCAAAGAAGCGATTCCCGGCGGCACAGTAAAAAAAGGCGATGTCGTAAAGGCCGTAGTTGTTCGCACAAAGCAACCGATAGGCCGTAAAGATGGGTCTTATGTACGTTTTGACGACAATGCGGCCGTTATCATCAAGGACGATGGAAGCCCACGCGGAACGCGTATTTTTGGGCCGGTTGCTAGGGAGCTCAGGGATCGTAACTATATGAAGATCGTTTCATTGGCTCCAGAAGTACTGTAGGAGGAATAGTTAAAATGGCCAATAAAAGCACGCGAAAAGTGCCAAAACTATCAATCAGAAAAGGCGATAGGGTACAGGTCATAGCTGGCAAAGAAAAAGGCAAGAAAGGCAAAGTGCTCTTTGCGCTGCCGAAAGAAGAGCGGGTTGTCGTTGAGCACCTCGCGATGGTAAAGCGCCATATGCGCCCAACCCAGAAGGTACCGCAGGGCGGTATCCAGGAGAGAGAAGCAGCGATTCATGTATCAAACGTGATGCTGGTTTGCCCGAGCTGTGGTCAGCCGACACGAGTCGGTCATCGCATAGCAGAAAACGGCATAAAGGTAAGAATATGCCGTAGCTGCGAAGGCGATATTGATAAAGCGTAAGTATGCTTAGAAGTTAGAAGTCAGGCTAGTAACTGGCAACTAGTTTCTCGTGCCTGGTGAGTGCCGGTCGGAAATCGGCGCGAACCGCATGAGACAACAGGCTAGGAACCAGTACCAGTAACTAGGAGAGAGGTTAAATGGCAGAGAGTAAAAGCAAGAAGGCTGACGAGAAGAAGCCTGCGGCGGAAAAGAAAACAGCTGAGAAAAAGCCTGCGGCCGAAAAAAAGGCAGCTGGTAACAGCGCACAGCCGATGCCGAGGTTTAAAGCAACCTATAATAAGGAGATTCTGCCTGCATTAAAGACAGAGCTAAATTACAAGAATGTGATGCAGGTACCAAGAGTTGAAAAGATCGTTTTGAACATGGGTGTCGGCGAAGCGGCGCAGAACTCAAAAGCACTCGACGGTGCGATTGCGGACATGACTATCATCGCCGGGCAAAAACCCATTATCCGCCGGGCAAAAAAATCTATCGCAGGTTTCAAGCTCCGCGAGAACATGCCGGTCGGCGTTAAGGTTACGCTCCGGGGAAACAGGATGTACGAGTTCTTAGACCGCCTGCTTTCGACGGCGCTCCCAAGAATTAGGGATTTTCGAGGGATTTCGCCAAAGTCGTTTGATGGGCGCGGAAACTATTCGTTCGGTATAACCGATCAGCTCGTCTTTCCTGAAATAGACTATGATAAGATCGATAAGATCCGCGGTATGGATATTACGATCGTAACTACAGCGAAAACAGACGAGGAAGGCCGTGCGCTTTTAAAGAAGTTCGGCTTCCCGTTCAAAGAAAGATAGATATTAGATATATTCAAACATTCTTTGAATGTAAGGATGGAGGTTCAATTGGCTAAGAAATCGATGATCGCAAAACAGCAGCGCAGAAGCAAATACGCAACACGTGCGTACCATCGCTGCTCACGATGCGGTAGGCCGCGCGGGTATTTCCGCAAATTCGGCCTGTGCCGTATTTGCTTGAGAGAACTCGCGCACCGTGGTGAAATACCGGGTGTTACAAAGGCTAGTTGGTAAGAGCTGTAAGCTGTAAATAGATTTTATGTAGATCAGCTAAGTCTGTAGTCTCGAGGCATAAGATCGTGGTTTGAAGGCATGAATGCGTGAAAGCATTAGAACTCATGCGCTTTTCCGTGGGATGCTACACGGACCGCGAACACCTTGAGGAACGCAGATACTGGTTTGATAAGGAGGAAGCGTTATGACAATGACGGACCCTATTGCAGATATGCTTACGCGTATACGCAATGCAAACAGGGCCTATCATGGGGCAGTTGATATCCCTGATTCGAGAATGAAAGAACAGATTGCCAAGATCCTCAAAGAAGAGGGATACATACAGGATTTCGAGGTCGTTCAAGAAAACGGCGGTTTCAAAATGATTAGGGTTAAGATGAGTTATGGTCCTGATCGTGAGCGTGTAATTACCGGTATTAAGAGAATCAGCAAACCTGGTTTGAGAATTTATGCTAAGAAAGACGAGATCCCGCGGGTGCTCGGCGGCCTTGGTATAGCGGTTATGTCGACTTCGAAAGGCATCATGACTGGCAACGCAGCAAAGAGAGCCGGCTTAGGCGGCGAAGTACTTTGCTATGTTTGGTAACACGGGAGGGAAAACGTGTCAAGAATTGGTAAGCTACCGATTAATGTTCCCGCGGGCGTAGAAGTGATAATCCAGCCGGCTGAGGTCGTAGTAAAAGGGCCTAAAGGCCAGCTGTCGGAGAAGATCCCGCAGGGTATTAAAATTTCACAAGAAGATAATCAGGTGCTGGTACAGCGCCTATCAGAGAGTAAGCTTCACAGATCGCTTCATGGTCTCGTGCGCACGCTCGTCAACAATATGGTTGTCGGTGTGAGCGATGGTTATGCAAAAACCCTAGAGATCGTAGGTGTCGGTTACAGGGCAACGAAAAAAGGCAATGACATTGAGCTTGCCATGGGTTTCTCGCATCCGGTCCCTGTTGTCGCAGAGCCGGGTATCGAGTTCGAGGTACCGGCCCCGAATAGAATCGTTGTACGGGGTGCGAACAAGCAGAGAGTCGGCCAAGTTGCGGCTAACATCCGCAGCGTCCGCCCACCGGAACCCTATAAGGGCAAAGGCATCAAGTACGAGGGCGAGCACATCAGAAGAAAAGTTGGAAAGACTGCGAAATAGTAAACCGCTAGTTTAGATAGCAGGTTGTGGAGGATACGATGGGAAAGACAGCTCAGGAAAGGATAGCAAGGCTTAGAAGGCACCGCAGAGTGCGTAAGAAATTATCTGGCACAGCTGAGAGGCCTCGCATGTCTGTTTTTCGAAGCACTAATCACATATACGTGCAAGTTATCGATGACACAAAGGGCACGACCCTGATTAGCGCATCGAGCTTGGATGCGGATATTAAGTCCAAGGTTAGTACTGGTGGTAATGTAGAAGCCGCCAAAATGGTTGGTGCACTTGTCGCCAAGAAGGCACAGGATAAGGGCATCATAGAGGTTGTATTTGATAGAGGCGGGTTTTTGTATCACGGGCGCGTGAAGGCATTGGCCGATGCAGCGCGTGAGACGGGCCTGAAATTTTAAAGGAGTAGGGGGAAACGCGTGAGCAAAAGAATTAATCCGGACGAGCTAGAGCTCGAAGAAAAATTAGTTAATATTAACAGGGTCGCGAAAGTCGTTAAAGGCGGACGCAGGTTTAGTTTGAGCGCGCTTGTAGTTGTCGGCGATCGCAATGGCCATGTTGGCATCGGCTTTGGCAAAGGCGGCGAGGTCCCGATCGCAATCCAGAAGGGCATACAGGATGCGAAAAAGAACCTGTTCTATGTCCCGCTTGCGGGATCGACCATCACGCACGAGGTTGTCGGCCAGTATGGCGCTGGCCGCGTTCTCTTAAAGCCGGCATCAGAAGGTACCGGTGTTATCGCTGGCGGTCCTGTTCGAGCAATTCTGGAGCTCGCCGGTGTGAGGGACATCCTGACGAAGTCCCTGGGTAGCCAAAACCCGATCAATATGTTGCGGGCCACCGTTCAAGGGCTTCAGTCGCTCAAGACACCGGAAGAAGTTGCCAAACTTCGCGGTATGACGACCGAAGAGCTCGCAAGCAAGAGGTAAGCAGCAGGGACAAGGTTGATGAGGAGGTAGCGAATTGGCTAAGCTTAAGATTAAGCAGGTCAGGAGCGGTATCGGTCGCAAAGAAGATCAAAAGCGAACGCTGCGCGCACTAGGCCTTAAAAGGATACGCCATGTTGTCGAGCAGGAAGACCGGCCTGAGATCCGCGGTATGATCGCAAAGGTATCTCACTTGGTTGAGGTAGAAGAGGTCGGCTAAGCATCTACCTCGCGATTTGTCGAGGATAATGGTCTAGTATTTAGTTGTTAATACAGTATACAATGTATGAGATTATGGATTTTTCTCTGATGTTTTGAGGGAGGATAGGACGAATGCGGTTACATGAACTGTCACCCGCTCCGGGTGCTGTTAAGAAGAAAAAGAGAGTTGGCCGTGGACCCGGATCCGGGCATGGCAAAACAGCCACCCGTGGTACGAAGGGCCAGAAATCCCGTTCAGGCGGTGGAAAGGGCCCAGGGTTTGAGGGAGGCCAGACTCCTATTTACAGGCGTCTGCCAAAACTACCGGGATTCAAGAACCCGTTTAAGAAAGTATTTGAGCTGGTCAATGTCGATCAGTTGAACAGCTTTGATGCGGGCAGCGTTGTTGATGCTCAGGCATTGCAGCAAGCCGGCATCATTAAGAAAGCCACCATGCCTATTAAGGTACTGGGCCGCGGTGAGGTTGAGAAATCACTTACCGTACAAGCAGATCAGTTTAGCGGATCTGCGGTCAGGAAAATCGAGGCCGCTGGCGGAAAGGTAGAGAGTCGTAAATGATTGAAGCATTAGCAAACGCATTTAAAGTACCCGATTTGAAGCGCCGGATACTTTTTACGCTCGCCATGATTGGTATTTACCGGTTAGGTGCCCATGTTCCGGTCCCCGGCGTTAAGGTAGATGCCCTGAAGAGTTTGTTTGAATCGTCACCGCTTCTTGGTTTTGTCGACCTATTTGCCGGAGGCGCACTCTCAAACTTCGCGGTCTTCGCGCTAGGAATCATGCCGTACATTACGGCATCGATTATTCTATCGCTTTTGACGATTGTTATCCCGACGCTTCAAGCATGGTCGAAAGAAGGGGACGTTGGGCAGCGCAAGATTACGCAGTGGACCAGGTATCTCACACTTATGCTGGCACTCGTACAATCCGTCAGCTTAACGGTACTGTTCCAGAATCAGCTTAGGGCGCTCGGCGCAGCCGGTTCATTTACGCTGGCAACCAATGCCCTTATCGTGCTAACGCTCGTAGCTGGTACCGCGTTTATCATGTGGTTGGGTGAGCTCATTACCCAGCGCGGCATAGGTAATGGTATGTCGATCTTGATTTTTGCAAGTATTATCTCGCGACTGCCGGAGGCAATTTACCAGACTGGTGTAACCGGTGGAGCGGTTACAGTCGTCGGCCTGCTTGTTGTGCTGTTTGCAATCATAGTCTCGATTATTTTTGTTGAGAAAGCACAGCGAAGAATCCCGGTTCAATACGCGAAGCGTGTTGTCGGGCGTAAAGTGTATGGTGGTTCGAGCACCTATATCCCGCTTAAGGTAAACTCAGCGGGTGTTATCCCGATCATCTTTGCCTCGTCGGTATTGATTTTCCCGGCGACAATCTTACAGATGTTTAAGGGCGGGTTTTCGACCACGGTTACTAGGTTACTCGATCCGAGCGGTGCAATATACTTGTCACTGTACGCACTGCTGGTAATATTCTTTACCTACTTTTATACGGCAATTATCTTCAATCCGATCGACATATCGGACAACATGAAGAAGTACGGCGGGTTTATCCCTGGTGTGCGACCGGGTAAACCAACTGCAGGCTACCTTGACAGGGTGCTTACCAGGATTACGCTGCCGGGTGCGTTCTTCCTTGCGCTCATAGCGATAATTCCGCAAATACTAGGTAAATTTTTGAATATTCCGTTCTTCCAGGGCGGTAACTTTGGTGGAACATCATTGCTCATTATCGTCGGCGTGGCGCTAGAGACGATGAGGCAAATCGAATCTCAGCTTCTTATGAGGCACTATGAGGGCTTCCTGAAATAGGTTTGAGGTTTGTTTGTCGAAAGTAGGTTTTTTGACCGAAAGGAGCAAAACCGTGAACGTAATTTTGCTAGGTCCTCCTGGCGCAGGTAAAGGTACGCAGGCAGAGCGGATTGTGAAAACATACGGGCTGCCGCATATCTCGACCGGTGACATGCTGCGGGCAGCCGTAGCGAACAAGACCGAGCTCGGTCTCAAGGCTCAGGAGTACATGACACAAGGCGCGCTTGTGCCCGACAAAGTGGTTATCGGAATTGTCCGCGACCGCATCCAGGAACCGGATTGCGAGAAAGGATTCTTGCTTGACGGATTCCCGCGCACGGTGGCGCAAGCCGATGCGCTCGACCAGGCTTTACAAAAGCTCGACAGGCATATCGATGCGGTGGTCAACATCGCCGTCGATGACCAGGAGCTATTGAACAGGCTTACGGGCAGGCGCATCTGTAAAACGTGCCAGCGGCCGTATCATATGGTGTTTAACCCACCGGCGCAAGAGGGCGCATGCGATTGCGGCGGTGAGCTCTACCAGCGAGCCGACGATACGATAGAGACGGTCAAGAACCGTCTGGATGTATATCACAACCAGACGGCGCCGCTTATCGACTATTACAGGAATAAGGGCGTGCTCATTGATATTGATGGAAGCAAATCGGTTGATGCCGTATTTGATGATGTAAAGGGCGTGTTATCGGCGACAGTATGATTATTAGAAAAAGCAAAGATGAAATCGCTACAATGCGTCGAGCTGGGCGCATTGTAGCTGAAACATTACAGCTCATTGAAAATACGGTACAGCCGGGCGTTGAAACGATTAAGCTCGATCGGGTTGCCGAGGATTTTATTCGCAAATCCGGGGGCATACCGGCATTTAAAGGGTATAGAGGATATCCGGGAAGTATCTGCGCCTCACCGAACGAGACAGTCGTTCACGGCATTCCGGGTAAGCGGATACTTAAAGAGGGCGACATCATCAGTATTGATGTCGGTGTCGAGCTTGATGGGTATTTCGGCGATGCGGCAGCGACGTTCCCGGTGGGGCAGATTTCGGCTGAAGCGCAACGCCTGATCGATGTTACTAAAAGCTCGCTATACGACGGAATCGATGAGTGTGTTGTGGGAAAATACCTGTTCGACATCTCATACGCGATTCAGCAAACAGCGGAATCGGCCGGGTATTCGGTAGTGCGAGAGTTTGTGGGGCACGGTATAGGCCGGGCAATGCATGAAGACCCCCAGATCCCCAACTATGGGCATCCGGGACGAGGCCCGAAATTGGAGCCAGGGATGGTTCTTGCGATAGAGCCGATGGTAAACGTCGGCGGTTACAAAGTAAATATCCTTGCAGATAACTGGACGGTCGTTACATCCGATAAGAGTTTGTCGGCCCATTTTGAACATACGGTGGCTGTTACCGATGAGGGGCCGTACATATTAACGACCTTGTAGACGGTATAATTTAATTTTGATATAATACACTTTTGGACTCTACTCCGTGGAGGATAGTGAACGGTGCCTAAAAAAGAAGACGCAATAGAAGTAGAAGGTACGGTCATAGAGCCTTTGCCAAACGCGATGTTCAGGGTTGAATTGGACAACGGGCATAAGGTTCTAGCTCATATTTCCGGGAAGATGCGTATGCATTATATCCGAATCTTGCCTGGAGACCGTGTTGTCGTGGAATTATCCCCGTATGACCTAACACGGGGCAGGATCGTGTACCGTTTTAAGTAGTGCAGGTAAGCTCAGGAGAGCCGAGCAAACGTTGCAGGCTTCAGGCCGTAAGCGGTGTGGCGGGCCTAAAGCAGATGTTCGAGTGTCGAACATCGAACCAGCAGCGTAAGCTTTGTATCATAGAATATATTTATGTAGGAGAGAACGATGAAAGTACGTCCATCAGTAAAGCGCATTTGTGAGAAATGCAAGATTATCAAGCGGCACGGAAAAGTTCTCGTTATTTGTGAGAATCCGCGCCACAAGCAGCGCCAGGGTTAGTTAAGTCGGAGGTCAGAAGCCTGAAGCCGGAATTCAGAATAAGGACAAGCTCTGTAAGCTAGTGTATCTGAATTCTGCAGTTCTGTAGTTATTCTGGATTCTGAATTCTGACAAATGAGCTCTCGCTGTAATAATCGCTCGTGCGTTAAAACGCACAGCGTCACGATATTTAAGAGGTTAGTTAGGGAGGAAGAGAATTGGCACGTATATCCGGTGTAGACCTACCCAGAGAGAAAAGGGTAGAGATTGGTTTGACCTATATCTACGGGATAGGTCTTTCAACAGCGCAAGAGATTATTGCTGCTACCGGGGTAAACTCGGATACACGGGTTCGCAATCTGACCGAAGATGAGGTTATGCGTTTAAGGGATTATATCGACAAGAACCTCAAAGTCGAAGGAGATCTGCGTCGCGAAGTATCTCAAAACATCAAGCGTCTCATGGAGATCGGATGTTACCGCGGCCTGAGGCATCGCAGGGGTCTTCCGGTTCGGGGTCAGCGCACCCATACGAATGCTCGCACAAGAAAAGGTCCACGTAGGACCGTTGGTGCGAAGAAGAAAAGATAGCATAACGCTAGATTTTGGATTTTAGTTTAGATAATAACGGCTAGGATTATGACTTATTGTCAAAGGAGGGTACGGCTTTTTGGCTAAGAAGAAAGCTACGGGCAGAGTAAAGCGCAGAGAGCGCAAGAACGTTGTTCATGGGGCTGCCCACATAAGGAGCACGTTTAATAATACGATCGTCACAATAACCGACCAGCAGGGCAACACGATAGCCTGGGAGAGCGCAGGTACTTCAGGCTTTAAAGGATCTCGTAAAAGCACCCCGTTTGCAGCTCAGGTTGCAGCTGAGTCTTGTGCGAAGAAAGCGCAAGAGCACGGTATGAAGAGGGTGGATGTGTACGTTAAGGGTCCAGGTGCGGGTCGTGAGACGGCAATTAGGACGTTGCAGGCCAACGGCCTTGAAGTTGCCGGTATCACCGACGTAACACCGGTTCCGCATAACGGCTGCCGCCCGAGGAAGAGGAGAAGGGTGTAAGGCTATGGCGAGATATACAGGACCTGTTTGTAAACTATGCAGGAGAGAGACACAGAAGCTCTTTCTTAAAGGCGATAAGTGTCTAACCGATAAATGTCCGGTTGAGAGGCGCCCGTTCCCACCAGGTGAGCACGGTCGCGGCCGGCATAAACCATCGGAATATTATATGCAGCTGCGTGAAAAG
This sequence comes from Candidatus Aquicultor sp., assembly GCA_036504445.1. Lineage (NCBI taxonomy): Bacteria > Bacillati > Actinomycetota > Candidatus Aquicultoria > Candidatus Aquicultorales > Candidatus Aquicultoraceae > Candidatus Aquicultor > Candidatus Aquicultor sp. The sequence continues at coordinate 254,000 of DASXVE010000024.1, read as the reverse complement.
CAGAAAGCAAAGCGCATTTACGGTGTGCTTGAGAAGCAGTTTGCCAACTACTATCAGCTGGCGACAAAAAGAAAAGGCGTTACCGGCGAGAACTTGCTCCAGATTCTGGAGACACGTCTGGATAACGTTATTTACCGGATCGGGTTTTCCAACTCACGGCCTGAAGCCAGGCAAGAGGTCCGGCACGGGCATATCGCCGTTAACGGTAGAAGGGTAGATATCCCTTCATTCCGTGTAAAACAAGGCGACGTTGTTACCGTTCTCGGTGACATCGCCCGCATGAAAGAGGCGGCAGAATCGGCGAACAAAGCCGCTATTCCGTCTTGGCTTGACGCTGATGCGGGATCGATGACCGCTAAAGTCGTCGGCGTTCCAGCTCGCGAGGACATCGACATTCCTGTTCAGGAAAAGATGATCGTCGAGCTATATTCTAAGTAATGGTTGCTAAGGAGGAATTCATTAATGTTAGATATCCGTAAGCCGGGTATCTCCGTAGAGGAGCAAAAAGACAACACGGCCAGCTTTAGGGTTGAGCCGCTGGAGAGAGGCTTCGGTTACACCTTAGGTAATTCCCTAAGACGAGTACTATTATCGTCACTACCGGGTGCCGCAATCACTTCAGTTAAAATCGAGCGTGTTGCGCACGAGTTTGCGACAATACCTGGTGTAAAAGAGGATGTTACCGATATCATCCTCAACCTTAAAGAGATAGTCTTACGACTACATGGCGAGGAGCCGGCAACCATCAGAATCAACGTACAGGGTCCAGCAACAGTTACGGCTGCCGATATCGAGTATCCGGCCGAAGTAGAGGTTGTAAACACTGACCAGTACATCGCCACTTTAAATGCTGACGGTAAGCTTGAGATGGAAATGACCGTTGAGCCGGGGCGCGGTTATGTAACCGCAGAGCGTAATAAGAATCCGAACGATGCCATCGGCGTTGTTCCGATCGATTCGATCTTCAGCCCAGTGCAAAACGTGACGTATGCAGTAGAGAATACGCGTGTTGGTCAGAGAACCGATTTCGACCGCCTTGTTCTCAATGTTACGACGAACGGCAGCATTACACCATTTGAGGCTGTTAGCATCGGTGCCAAGATTGTAAACGAACACATGAGCTTGTTCATGGAGCAGGCCAGCGAGTTTGCAGCGACACCGATATTCGCATCGAGCGCGAGCGAGCGAGATAAAGCTCTCGATTCACCAATCGAGGATCTCGAGCTTTCAGTTCGTTCTTACAACTGCTTGAAGCGTGAGGGTGTTAACACCGTTCAGCAGCTTGTTGATATCAGTGAGCAAGAGCTCATGAAGATTAGAAACTTCGGCGCAAAGTCGATTGAAGAGGTTAAAGAAAAGTTAGCGCAACTTGGATTGTCGCTGAAGCAGAGTTAGTAGGAGAAGACATGAGGCACGCAAAAAAGGGTAGAAAAATTGGCACGAGTGCCAGCCATAGAAAAGCGATATTTAATGGTTTAGCACGCCAGGTCATCATCCATGAGCGCGTTCAGACGACCGAGGCTAAGGCAAAAGAGCTGCGGCCGATGGTTGAGAAGGTTATCACCCTTGGTAAGAGGGGCGACCTTCACGCGAGGCGCCAGGCTCTGGCGGTTATTGGCGACCGCGAAGCCGTACATAAGCTGTTTGCTGAGATCGGCCCGCGCTATGCTGAACGTGATGGCGGCTATACTAGAATTTTAAAGCTTGGCCCGCGCCAAGGCGATGCTGCCCCTATGGCACTAATCGAGCTGGTTTAGCAAAACCCGCAGCAGAAATTCTTAAAGACGTTGTTTATAAGCGTTACAATTTAAAAGGCAAGAGCCGGTATCGGCTTTTGCCTTTGCTGTGTTTGCAGGTATGGTATGGGGGGCGTTGCTCTAGATATTACACTTACATTGGGGCGTGACGCATGACGCCGGCATGCCTGTATCTTATATGTTTGGTTTGGTAAAAGATGATCGAGTTTAATAAGGTATCATACCGGTACGATACCGGCGATGGCGCAATAGAAGCGCTCAACGATATCACTCTTACGATTCGCGAGGGTGAATTTGTGGTGCTGTTGGGTGCGAACGGTTCGGGTAAATCAACATTTGCGCGCCACCTAAACGGCTTGTTGGTTCCGTCGGCAGGCACGGTGGTCGTCGACGGTCTCTCAACGGCCGACCCTAAAGTCATATGGACTATTCGTGAGCGGGTCGGCCTGGTATTTCAAAATCCGGATAACCAGATCATTGCCGCACGCGTGTGGGAAGATGTCGCTTTCGGTCCGGAGAACCTCGGTTTGCCACCCGGTGAGATTCGTGCTCGCGTCGATGAGGCGCTGGAGGTTGTTGATATGAGCTGTTTTGCCCAGCACGACCCTCATCTACTTTCCGGCGGGCAAAAACAACGCGTCGCGATTGCCGGGGCGCTCGCTATGCGCCCGCAATATCTGGTGCTCGATGAAGCGACGTCGATGCTCGATCCGAAGGGAAGCCATGAAGTTATCGCAACCCTACAAAAACTCAATCGCGAGTGCGGTATCACGGTAGTGCTTATTACGCACGTACCCGATGAAGCTTTGCTCGCAGATCGTGTTGTCGTACTGTCACGCGGTGAACCAGCTATGGATGGGGCGCCCTGCGATATCTTTGCCGATGCGGAGGCGCTATACCGAATCGGTGTTGGCGTACCGCAGGTTCAGTTGATAGCCCGGGCATTGATCGATGCGGGGCTTACGCTGCCGCATATACCGCACACAATAGATGAGCTGGCGGATGCCATATGCTAATTAAGCTTCGTAATGTCCACCACACATATTTGGCAGGCACAAACCTTGCCCGGAATGCGCTGCATGGCATCGACTTCAGTATAGCTGAAGGTGAATTTGTTGCGATTGCCGGGGCGACGGGCTCCGGTAAATCGACACTCATCCAGCATTTCAATGGGCTCTTAACGCCAACCACAGGAACCGTTTTCTTTTCCGGTAAACAAATCGGTATCGATATCCAGCCGCATGAGGTTAGGCGTGATGTTGGCCTGCTATTTCAATTCCCGGAGAATCAGCTCTTCGAAGAAACCGTTGCACGCGATGTGGCCTACGGTTTAAAAAATATGGGGCTCTCAAAAGGGGAGATTGACACACGCGTTCGTGATTCGCTCGAATGTATTGGCCTTAATTATGTTCGCTATAGCGAACGGTCTCCGTTAGCTTTAAGCGGCGGGGAAAAACGCCTGGTCGCGATAGCTGGCGTGTTAGCGATGAAGCCTCGAATGCTGGTTTTAGATGAGCCGACCAGCGGTCTCGACCATAACGGACGCATGCATCTCATAGCGCTGTTACGCAGTCTCAATAGTACCGGTACAACAATTGTGATGGTTAACCACGACATGGACGAAATTGCCGAAAACGCCTCTCGCGTAGTCGTGTTGGATAACGGGGAGATTATATTCGACGGGGCGCCTGCCGATGTCTTTAACCGGCACGAAGCGCTTACCCGCATTGGTTTAGGCATACCGCATACCGTCGAGCTTGTCGCAAAGCTGCGGGGAAGAGGGCTTAACGTAGTACCGGCGTCACCGTCGGTTGCGTCTACGGTTGAGGCGGTTTGCGCCTCGTTAAAGGAGAAACAATGTCGGTAGCGAGCGGTTTTACCATCGGTCAGTACTATCCAGGAGATTCAATCGTACATCATGCCGATCCGCGAGTGAAGCTTGTGCTCGTATTGCTGTTTTCGATCGCCGTGTTCTTGATCGGCAATTTCACCGGCTTTCTCGTTGTGGCCGCGGCGATTGTTTGCATTGCATTAATAGCTGAGCTTCCGCTAGCCTTCGTCGTTCAGGGGGTGCGTCCGCTTCTTTTTGTGCTGGTTTTTACCGTACTCATACATATTTTTACCGATAACGGGCCGTGGCTGCATCTTGGTCCCGTCTATATAAGCGTAACCGGTTTTTGGGCAGGGCTTCTGCTTGGCGTGCGCTTTATCGCATTAGTTACAGGCGCGTCGTTTTTAACGCTTACCTCGACACCTATCGAGCTTACCGACGCCATCGAGTCGCTTCTGACACCGCTTAAGCGGATTGGGCTGCCGGCCCACGAACTTGCAATGATGATGACAATAGCACTGCGTTTCATCCCGATACTTGCTGTAGAAGCTGACAAAATCGTTCGCGCTCAGATGTCGCGCGGCGCCAGATTTGATGCAAGAAATCCGTTCACCAGGGCAAATAGCTATATTCCAGTGCTTATCCCGCTGCTGGTTAACGTATTCCGGCGTGCGGACGAACTTGCCGAAGCGATGGAGTCCCGAGCGTATCGCGGCGGGGAAGGGCGCACCAGGATGCGTCGCCTCACCCTAAAAGCCTCCGATATCTACGCGTTCAGTGCTGTGGCGCTCATATTTGCTGCTATAATTGCGATAGGGAGGATGCCACTCATCTAATGAGAAATATTAAATTAACGTTAGAATACGATGGTTCGAAATATAGCGGCTGGCAAAAGCAACAAAAGCAAGGAGTGCCCACGCTGCAGGGTGTAGTCGACGCTACGCTGAGCACACTTCTCGGCGAGCCCATAGACTCGACGGTTGCCGGGCGGACAGACGCCGGCGTTCACGCGTTCGGGCAGGTGGTCAACTTTCGGACGACCTCAGACATGCCCACGCGCCGCATTCCGTACTCGATGAACGCAATGCTTCCCAACAATATCGCGATTAAAGAAGCCGAGGAAGTCGATCCAGACTTTGATGCGCGCCGCGACCCGCGGTGGCGTGAATACCATTACTATATTTTGAATCGCTCGGAGCGTTCGGTATTCGTACCGCGCTTTGTTCATCACGAAGCAAAGCCGCTTGATGTGGAGAAAATGGATGAGGCGGTACAGATACTTCACGGGAGGCACGATTTCACATCCTTTTGCAACGCGATAAGCGCAGCCGGGCTCGACAATACCGAGCGGACGGTGCTTGAGATATCATGTAGGCGGTCCGCCGATATCGTATGGGCGGGCAAACCGCTTGAAGGTCTCCTTGCTATTCACGTGCGCGCGCACGCGTTTTTGCACAATATGGTACGCATTATAGCCGGAACCGCAATCGAGGTGGGTTTAGGGATATTAACCCCCACCGAAGTTGAGTCGATACTTGTGGCAAAGGATAGATCGAGAGCCGGTCGAACCGCCCCGGCGCGCGGCCTGACACTGGTTCACGTTGAGTATTAAGCGAGCAGCTTATCGCCGAAGCGGGTTGTCGGCAATACTAGTGCAGCTGTAAGAAAAGCGCGGCGCAAGTGTACTCGGTCTTTCCAGAACATAGCACTTGATCAGCAAGTATTGGTTGAATAAGGCACGAAGTTTCTTGACACGGTCGCAGTCGCGATGATACGTTGTATTTGGCACTCTACGAGTGAGAGTGCTAGGAGTGGTACACATGCTAGACGCAAGAAAAAAGGCAATTCTGTTTGTGGCGGTTCAGGAATATATCCTGAGTGCCGAGCCGGTGAGCTCGCAACGGCTTGTCGAGAAATACCAGCTGGGTATCAGTTCGGCGACGGTACGGCATGAGCTCTCGCAACTCGAGGAGCTCGGCTATCTGCACCAGCCGCATACATCAGCCGGACGTATTCCGACCGATATCGCGTATCGTTATTACGTCGATTCCACCTCAAGCAAGCCGGGTTTGACCGGGCAAGAGGAAAAGTCGATCACGCAGCTGTTCTCAGCGCTAAATAAGGAGATGGAGCAGCTCCTTCGCGAAACGACCAAAGTTCTCTCGGATTTGACTAAACAGGTTTCGGTGGTGCTCGCTCCCGCGTTTACGCAAAGCGCCATCAAACACATCGACGTCATAACGCTCTCGCCGCGACATGTGCTGCTGGTGCTTATTACCGACAAAGGTCAGGTTTTAAAACGTACGATTGCAGCCGGGATGGTTGGCGGTTCTATTGATATAATAGAGCGAGTACTTAACGAAGCGCTCCAGGGTTTGAGATCATCTGAGATTGCGACGGTTAAAGATACGCTTGAGCTTCTCGACCCGCAATCGGCCAAGCTGGTACACAAGCTCATTGATGAGATAATCGATATTGTGAGTGGTGAAGATAAAGAACGAGTATTTCTAAGCGGCACATCGAGCATCCTCTATCAGCCCGAATTTGAGGACTTACATAAAGTGCAATCGCTTTTAAGCTCGCTCGAACATGGGTATCGATTATTGCAGTGGCTTGAGGATCCATACAGGAGCGACAAGGTTTTCGTGCGCATCGGTTCTGAAAACACCGATAAAGATATCAAGGATTGTAGCCTAGTAGCAAGCAGCTACGAGGTAGACGGTGAGGTTCTCGGTACGATCGGTATTATTGGGCCGACCAGGATGAACTACGCGCGGGCCATTTCAGCCGTCGAGTTCATCGCCGGCAACCTGACTAAAGCGTTACGCGAACTAAGATCATAGATTCCGAGGTAGAAAAGAGATATGGCACAAGATTTTTACGAATTACTCGGCGTGTCGAAAGATGCGTCGCAAGACGAGATTAAAAAAGCATATCGCAAGCAGGCCCGGCAATATCATCCAGACGTTAACCAGCACGATCCGGATGCCGAGGCCAAGTTTAAAGAGGTCAACGAGGCCTACGACGTTTTAAGCGATCCGGAAAAGCGCCGTAACTACGATACGTTTGGCTCCGCTAAGGGAGGCCCGCAGTTTGGCGGCTTCGGCGGAAGCGATTTTTCTGGTTTTGGCGGCTTCGAATCGGCGTTTGGCGATATCTTTGATATGTTTTTCGGCGGTGCTGCAAACCAGGGCAGGCGCACAAGCAGTACGGCTCAGCGGGGTTCCGATTTAAGCCTCGATCTCACGACGGAGTTCGAAGAGGCTGTTTTTGGCATCGCGAAGGAAGTTGAGATCGCCCGTCTAGTAGGGTGTGAGGTATGCGGCGGCAGCGGCGTTACACCCGGTTCGCAACCGGAAATATGTCCGGATTGCCAAGGGGCTGGGGAGATACATAGCCAGCAAAACACCGTATTCGGCACGTTCGTGAGAACGGCCACGTGTCCGCGCTGCCAGGGAATAGGACAGATAATTTCCAATCCTTGCCAGGGATGCAAAGGGCAGGGGAGAAAGCCTGTTCATGAGAAGATCAAAGTGGATGTTCCTGCCGGTGTCGATAATGGCATGACGCTGAAGCTTAGCGGGCAGGGTGAAGCGGGCGTTCGTGGTGGTTCGACCGGTGATCTTTACGTGACGCTTCACGTAAAGCCGCACCCGATTTTCGAACGCCAGGGTATAAACCTGTTTTGCAAGTTCCCTATCACTTTTGCACAGGCGGCGCTTGGGGCCGATGTCCAGGTTCCGACACTGGAAGATTTTGATAAAATCAAAATACCGGCCGGTACGCAGACGGGTACAACCTTTAAGCTACGCGGAAAAGGCGTCCCGTCGCTTCATAACAACCGCGTGCGAGGCGACATAATAGTGCAGGCGGTGGTAGAGACACCGAAAAAGCTCACCGACAGACAGCGAGAACTCTTGCTTGAGTTCGCGCACGAGTCGGGCGACGATACACACGCAAGCGGCCAGCAAAACGGCGGAATTTTCGATAAGATAAAAGACGCATTTCATACCAAATAGCAGGCGGTTACTGTATCCGCGATAGGGTTTTAAGGGATCGGGAAGAGGGGCGCTACTACGTAACATAAAGGTTACGTAGTAGCGATTTTCTATTAGCGATAGGAGAGCACATGAACTGGCTCAAAGTCGACGTTATTGTATCAACCGAGGCGGCCGAAATAGCGGGCGAGGTGCTTATGCAGCTTACCCCCTCGGGTATCCAGATCGACGATAGGGAAGGTATTTCCGTCCTTACAGCGTATGCCCCGGAATCCTTCCCTACCAATGAAATTCGTGCACTTGTGCGCAGCGCGATCGATGCGGCCCGCGCGCAGGGTCTCCAAGTCGAGCCGGCGCAGGTCGAGATCGACTCCATAACCGACGAAAACTGGGCCGAAAACTATAAAGAGTTTTTTCATCCGCTGCGCATTGGTAAATTGCTGATTAAACCATCCTGGGAATCCGTCGAAACCAATCCCGGCGATACTGTCATCCAGCTCGACCCCGGTCTTGCTTTTGGCACGGGCTCGCATGCGACCACCGAGGGCTGCCTGTTATTTTTACAAGAGGCTCTCAACGGCGGTGAGATGGTCTTTGATATAGGCACCGGTTCAGGAATCCTGTCGATCGCTGCTGCAAAACTCGGTGCGAGCCGCGTTGTTGCAATCGACAATGACGGCGTGGCGATCGATGTTGCCCAAGATAACGCTAGAATAAACGGTGTTGCCGACAAAATCGAGTTCAAGGTTTTGGGCTTTGCGGATGTCGAACCCACCCATGCTGATGTGGTTGTCGCTAATATCACCGGGCCGTTGGTTATCGCCTTCTTGCCGGAAATTGTAAACAAATTTCCGGGTGTTAAAGTCTTGATAACTTCGGGCATTACCGCCGAGCAAAAAGACGGTGTGCTCACAGCGCTTAGCGACTACAGCTTCGTTGTTGATGATGTTTTCGAGAAAAACGCATGGGTTACGGTGGTGAGTAGGCGTGGCTAAACCCCGCTTCTTTATCGACCGATCGGTCGATAATGCGATAGAAATAGCTGGTCCAGACGCTAAGCATATACGTGATGTATTGCGCCTCAAACTCGGCGATATAATTGAAGTGGTCGATCCCGAAGGCAATCTTGCGGACATAGAGCTTACCGATGTCGCTTCTAATGTCAGCGGGCGCGTGGTGAAAACCTACGAGAACGCCGAGACACTTCCTAAAGTGTACCTTTTCCAAGCGCTCCCCAAAGCGGCAAAAATGGACGACATTGTCCGCCAGGTAACCGAGATAGGGGTTACCGGCATCGTTCCTATTCTAACGGAGCGAGTGATCGTCAAAATCGAGCCGGACAAGGCCCCTAAAAAACGTGAGCGCTGGCAGAAAATCGCGGCTGAGGCATCAAAGCAATCGCATCGCATATCGATCCCATTCGTAAGCGAGATACTTTCGTGGGATAAAGCGTTAGACGAGTTGGCACATTACGACCAAGTCGTAGTATTTTGGGAGGAAGAACAAGCACGCCTCCCGTATGAGGCCCTTAACCCTACCGTCGGCAGCGTAGCTCTGGTTATAGGGCCGGAAGGCGGCCTAGCCGATAGCGAGATTGCCGATCTAAAAAGAATCGGGGCAGATGTCGTTACGCTGGGGAAAACTATCCTGCGGGTCGAAACCGCCGCGCCGGTTGCAACCGCCCTGGTTTTCTACGATTTACGCAAGGCAAGGAAAGCGGGTAACCTGTAATCGGGTAACTGTTTTAGTAGGTAGCGCCCCCGCCTTGTTCAAGGCAAAATCAGCATTGCTTGAGCGCGGGACGACGTTCATCCTGGCAGTCGCATCCTCTGCCATCATAAGTTTCATCATTGTGCGCGTAGGCTCCGAGAACACTTTGCTGTTTGCGGTCAGTACCTTCCCCCGGCTCCAACGGTAACGCCGCCCCAGCTATATACGTCAGGGCGCGTACTACCTTTTAGTCGAAGCCAAACATCGCAAGCGCCATACCGGTATGATAGACTCCTCACGCATCTTAAGCAACCGTATCTTAGCATTTACCGGTGGCAACGGTCCGGCGACGACCACATCCAGGTCACCTGCCTTAAAATAAGCCGGTTGATTAGCAGCAGCTTCCTTTGTGTTCTTAGAAGCATATAATTGGCAGTCGGAAAGTGCGGTAATAATGGCAAGTAAACCGACAAGCAGGAAGGTAATTGTGAGTGAGGAAAGTGAGTAAAGGGCGTGTTGTTTTGGTGTGCGCTCAGACACTCGCTGGTTATTTGGCTTACTACCCGGTAGCTGAGCTTGAAGGTAGCAAGCAGCATTTATGGGTAATTAGAGTAAAGCAATTACTGGATTATAAAACCGTGAGAAAAGAATATGTTCAATAGACTGGTTATCTGATTATTAAATACCGTATTTTCGTAATCCTGGCATGGGTAGGTGTTGCCGGATTTCTCGCCGTACGCGCACCTTCGCTGTCGAAGGTCGGAACTACAGATACGGCGACCTTCTTACCGAAAAACAGCGAATCGGTGCAGTTTCGAGACCTTATTCAGGAGAAGTTTCCGGGCCAGCAGGCAGCTTCATCGGGAACGATAATCGTTTACAGAAAAGGCGGTTTGACAAGGGCAGACACTGCCTATGTCACCAATGTTGCGCATAAACTAACCGGAAAAGATAAACCGCCTAGCGTTGCATCAGCGACCTCGGTAGTTAACCGGCCGGAACTCAAAGACCAGCTAATCAGTAATGACGGTTCTACCGAGCTCATGCAGGTCAATCTCACGACCGCCGGCTTTGATAGCAAAAGCCAACAAGCGGTAACGGATATCCGCAAGATTATCAACACAAGCAAGCCGAACGGGCTTGAAGTGCACTTCACCGGTCAGGCCCCGATCTTGGATGATTTTAGTTTGACGCTTCAGGGAAGAAGTGCAGGGGAACAAACCGCATGTTGCTCTCTCCGGTACCATGCAGCGGATAGGAAGCGTGATCGCAGCTTCGGCGGGCACGGTCATTATCGCATTCTTAGGAACGTCGATCGCCCAATTTGGGATGTTTAGAACGATGGGTCCGGCGCTCGCATTGTCGATTGCAATTACGCTGCTCGCAGCACTGACCGTTGCCCCGGCGCTTATGTCGATTCTCGGGCGGTACCTGTTTTGGCCGTTTGGCAACAGAATCGACTTCGGACGGCCCAGCGTTTGGACGCGCCTTGCCCGCATTACCACCACCTATCCGGTTATTGTAACAATCGTGGTTGTTGTGCGGCTCCGGGCTCGCTCTACACACAGCTACCAAGACTAAACAGCTCATTTGATACGCTAAGAATTGCCCCAGAACAGCGATTCCGTGCAAGGGTTCAATTTGCTGCAGCGCCAGTTCAGCAAAGGGGATATAACACCAGTAACGGTATTGGCGCCGGTTCGGGATAGTGTCGATGTTTTAAGCCCAACATCGTTGTCGCAGGTCAATGCCTCCGAGCTGAGAATGCCCAAGATATCCGGAATCGCCAACGTTCGAAGCCTGTTACCCCGCCGGTATTAATAGTTTATCGCCGTTCCTCGTTCGGTCGGAGCTCGGCGCGCTCAGCAAAAGCCTTAGTGCAGGTCAAGCATCATCGGCGCCTGGCATATCAACCGGTGGATCATCGTCAAGCTCGCCGAGCCAGGCAGCCCCCAGCTCGTCGGCAAACGCTGCAGCTCAAGAAACCGCGCCTCTGACGTCTCAGGCGCAGCTGGACGCACAGGTTGCGGTTTTAGGCAGGTACTTTAAAGAGCTTGGCGATGCATATCCAAAGACAAAAGCACGATGCAGTTCACTCTCGTCCTGAAGGACGAACCGTTTTCGCCCCCGCGCTTACTACAATAACGAGGCTTCGGAGCGGCGTGACAAGCTATGATGGCAACAACCAGGCACTCCGGTATCGCGATGCTCTTGCCGGCGGTCCGACAGGCGAATCGGCGGATATTCAGGCTACGATCAACAGAGATTTCTTACGGATTGCGGTGCTTGCCCTCTCGCCGCTTCAGAGTCTGTTTCAAATAGGAATCGCGGTTGCCATCGGGGTTTTTATCGATACGTTTATCATCAGGGCGATTCTCGTGCCTGCTATCGCCTCAATTGCCGGCGATGCAAACTGGTGGCCGGTACATTTATCAGGGGCTCCCGTTGAGGCATTCAAGCCGTCATCCAAGCATACCGACGTCGCATGAAGGATAGCTACTTAGGCAGGTGTGCGCTAGGACCGTATATCGCATTCGGTGCGGTTTAAATTATGCGAGTTCGGCACCGTCGATAAACACTCGTTGCGGCAGATACCCATCGACTGCTAAAAAGCCGGCGGGCGCGCCTTCCTTAAGCGGCTCAGCGGTTGCAGCCTTCAGAATCTCTTCAACGGAGAACTCTGCTTCGGCAAGATAACCAAGCTCTCGCAAAAACGTCGTGCCGTAGGGGATAAAGGCGGAGCCGGCGTCGCTGCCTGGGAGAACGCTGATGCCCATATCTTTGGCTCGTGCTACCATATCTAGATGTTCGCGGACCGATGTATCTATTGAACGAACGGCCTCAGGGCTAGTCTCTGCCTTCTTAAGGTAGGAAAGGGCAGTGACGGTGGGGATGAGGCTCGTTCCCCTTTCCGCCATCAATGAGAGCGTCTCAGCCGTTGCAAAAAACCCGTGCACGATCATATCCGCACCCGCATAAACAGCATCGCGTACGCGCACATCGGTATTTGCATGGCAAGCGACAGGTAGGCCCATCCGGTGCGCGTAATCGATAATTACAGCGAGCTCTCCCCTCTCGAACTCCCCTGCTGAAACGGAACCACTTTGCGGTATGAAGATGCCGGAGTTGATGATCTTAATATAATCAACGCCATACGAGATGAGGGTACCGATTTCCCTTTCGGCTTCCGCCGCATCGGCAACGCCGCGGCCAAGAAATCCACCGTAACCATCTCGCTTATATATTGCATATCCCGAGGCCATAACGCTAATGTTACAACCGAGAAGGTTTTTTGCCTCGAGGCCGGAGAGGCGGATATCGCCCGCCTCATAAACCTTTGTGATGCCGCTGCTTGCAAGGCCGGATGCAATCTTGCTAAGCACTGTCTCGTCTTTGGTGAAAAAGTGCAGGTGATAGTCAGAGAACGGTGGGGAAATCGTGTATCCGGTGCAGTCAACAACTTCGATATCTTGGGTATCAACCCTACTCATATCAAAGTGAGGCGTGATTTGCTGAATCACGCCATCTTCTACCAGTATAAATCGATCAGCAGTGTAACCATGCGCGGGATCAAATATGCTGTCTGCCCGCACGAGAGTTCTTCGACGTTTAAACATGGTATTATTCTACGTTCAATCTTTGTTGTTGTCATTCAATCAATAGCCTCACCCTCTCCATTGCATCGCATAAAGAGCGGCTACTATCCTGCCGTTTTGCTGCTAAATAAGCTCAAGGCTGTTGCCATAGCTGCTCAAACGCGACAAAATAGTACAATATACATAAAACATTAGGAAGGATCGTGGCCCGGCGGGCCATATTTCATGCTTATGGAAAAGACAATGCGTTTTGCAATACATACGCTTGGCTGTAAGGTCAACCAATACGAGAGCGAGAAAATCACAAGCAATCTTATCGGTATGGGCTGGGAATTTGTTGACTTCGCAGCGCAGCCGGATGTTTTTATTATTAACAGCTGTACCGTGACCTCGGTCGCCAGTCATAAATCCCGGCAGCTTATCAGGCGTGCGATTAAAGGCAACTCTGGAGCGCTCGTCGTTGTCGCCGGTTGTTACGCCGATGCCGACCGCGCCGAGATCGAGAAAATCGCCGGTGTCGGCCTGGTTGTTGGCAACGGGCAGAAGGATCGGATTCCCCGGCTAATCACGGCGCATCTTGGTATAGCGTTAGATGGTAACGGCGACAAGCAGAGCATACAAGCAGGTCAGCATGGGCATACGCGGGCGCTTGTTAAAGTACAGGACGGCTGCGATAATTTCTGCACCTACTGTATCGTTCCGTATGTGCGCGGTGACCTTTGGAGTCGCCCTGCAGATGACGTGGTTGCCGAAGTACGCGCTTTGGCCGACGGCGGCACGCAGGAGATTGTTCTAACAGGTATCCACCTGGGGCTTTACGGCGCGGGAATAGATACCGATCTTGGCGGCTTACTGGCGCGCCTCGTTGAGGTTCCCAACCTCGGCAGGATTCGCTTAAGCTCGATTGAGCTCAACGAGGTGTCGCCGCAGATTATCGAGCTTATGGCAACTTCAGGCAAGATGGCGAATCACCTGCATATCCCGCTGCAAAGCGGCAGCGATGCGATTCTGAAGCGAATGAACCGGCATTATACCGCCGAAGAATTCATTGCACGCGCGCGTGAGCTACAAGAGAAGATCGAAAACGTAGCGATTTCAACCGATATTATCGTTGGGTTTCCCGGTGAGACCGATGCCGACTTTGCGGAAAGCTTGCGCGTAGTAAAAGAAGTCGGGTTTAGTAAGCTCCATGTATTTAAATACTCGCTGCGCAAAGGTACGCCTGCGGCAACCTACGACGATCAAATCCCGGGCAGCGCTAAGGATGCTCGCTCGATGGCGCTTATCAATGCAGGCCATACGTTTGCGGCGGATTTCGCCGCTCGCTATGTCGGAAAACGCTTAAGCGTGCTCATCGAGCGCGGTGTCGGGGATCGCCTCTCCGGCGTAAGCGATAATTATGTCAGGGTTTATGCGCACGGCCCCCGTGAAATAATCGGTACATTAGCGGATATTGAGATAATCGAACAGGAAGACACGGCCCTATATGGTAGATTAGTATGGAAACGTTGACAATGGAGGAGGACGCGTATGGAGAAAGACCTGTTCTGCAGGATCGTTGAGGGTGAGATTCCGGCGGATATCGTGTACCGGGATGACGACGTGGTCGCCTTTCGCGATATTAGCCCTGCGGCACCCGTACATGTGCTTATCGTACCGAAAAAACATGTTGCAAAGCTCTCGGATGCGACGGAGGCCGACGCCGTGCTGCTCGGCAAGATAGTGCTTGCGGCGAATAAAATCGCCGAGAAAGAAGGTATATTAGAGAGCGGCTATCGTCTGATCGCAAACACCGGCGCTAATGCAGGCCAAGAGGTTATGCATGTGCACTTTCACGTGCTCGGCGGCAAAGAACTCGGCCCGCTGCTGTGTAAGTAGGAGTGCAAGAACTAACCGAAATTCCATAGAGTGTTACGCGCAAAGGAGGCTTACATGCCGATTAAAGACCAGCTTAACGAAGATATGAAATCAGCGATGCGTGCTGCGGCGGGCAATCCTGATGAGAAAATCAGGCTGGGAACCATTAGGTTTCTTAACGCCGAGCTCAAAAATGCCGAAATAACCAAGAAGGAGCCGCTCAGCGACGAAGAGATTCTCGAGGTGATCCAGCGCCAAATCAAGCGCCGGCGCGAATCGATCGAGCAGTATAGAAAAGGCGGCAGAAACGACCTCGCCGATAAAGAGGAAAAAGAGAGTGCCGTTTTGGCCGGCTACCTGCCCGAACAACTTTCGGATGACGAACTTCGCACGATCATTAAAGGTGCCGTCGAGCAAACCGGCGCGTCAACGAAGCGTGAAATGGGTAAAGTTATGGCCATTGTCATGCCCCAGGTTAAGGGCAAGGCCGACGGACGGCGCGTCAACGAGGTAGCCTCGGAGTTCTTGAGTGGCTAAGCCGCTGGTAGTCGCTGTTACTACATAAATATGGTATAATTTTCTCACTTAAAGGAGTGAGTTAGCTTAAAATTGACAGAGTCAGTAGAAATTAAGCTTACGGTCCCGGCTGAGCAGCCGATGGTTGAATTACTCGGCCAACGCGACCTGTTTTTACGTATTATTGAGGCACGATCAAATGCCGTGATCCTCGTAAGAGGCAACGAAATAACGATGACGGGGCTTCCCGATGATGTGGAGTCCGCTTCCACCATATTCGCCGAACTGCTTAAAGTGCTGGAGCATGGACAGAAACTGACGGAACAGAAAGTCGAGCATACGGTTGATCTGGTGCTCGATGCTAATCAGGTCAGCCCATCGAGCATCTATTCCGATGTTATTATCACGCACCGCAGAAAAGTCATTGGGCCTAAAACCTCAGGACAGAAGCAGTATGTTGACGCGATTCGCAACAATACCGCGACTTTTGCGGTCGGTCCTGCCGGAACGGGTAAGACCTATCTAGCTATGGCGATGGCGGTCAAGGCACTTAAAGATAAAGAGGTCGGCCGCATTATCCTCACACGTCCGGCGGTAGAAGCCGGCGAAAAACTCGGATATTTACCGGGCGATTTGTATCAAAAAGTCGACCCATATTTACGTCCACTTTACGATGCGCTTTATGATATGATGGATGCGGAGCAATTCCAGCATTTGATGGAGAGAGGTACGGTCGAGGTCGCACCCCTTGCCTACATGCGAGGTCGCACCTTAAATGATTCGTTCATTATATTGGATGAAGCCCAGAATACCTCGCCGGAGCAGATGAAGATGTTTCTCACCAGGCTAGGGTTTGGTTCGAAGGTAGTTATTACAGGCGATACGACGCAGATCGATTTGCCGCAAGGACAACATTCGGGCCTTCTCGTTGTCGAGAATATCCTTGCCGATATTGATAGCATCTGTTTTATTCATCTCACCGCGCGAGACGTGGTTCGTCATAAGCTTGTCCAAAGAATTGTTGAAGCTTATAAGCGGTATGACGAAGAAAGAGGTTCAAAGAAATAAGCCATGGGCGGCGATTTTGGCCTCAAGCAGCTAAAAGAGTTAAGCGTTAAGGTTGATTGGCGGGGTACGGGTCTTCGTCGATCTATCCTTGTTTTCTTCATTTTTACGGTTATTCTTGCCATTTTAACCATTGATTTTCTTCCCGATCGTTTGACCGGAGTCCAGGTTGGCAAACCCAGCACGAAAACGGTCAAAGCAACCCGCGACATCGAGTTTATCGATGTCGAAAAGACCGAGGCGCTTCGAAAAGAAGCCGCAACCCATATCCAGAAAATGTACAGCAGGGATTGGACGGTTGAGTCGCAAGCTACCGACCTAATTCACAAATTCTACAGCTCAGTGCGGCAGACACGTGATAACCAGGTACTTTTACCTGCCGCAAAGCTCGATATCTTAAGCAAAGAGGTCGGCCCCGATTTTGACCGGTCTATACTGCAAACAGCGCTCGCGATGCCTGACGCTGATTTAAGTGCAACCGAGCTCATGACGGCAAACCAAATCGACCAGGTTTATCGCGACCGTATAACCGTGGAAAATCTTGGAAGCAAAAGAAGCGAATTTGAAGATTCGGTGCGAAAGCTTACTTCAGACTCTAATAAGAATGCGCTCGTTGTGGGGGTCGGTAAGCTCTATCTAAAAGCGAACTATTTCTACGATAAAGATGTAACCGAGAACCTTAAAAAGGATGCCAAGGCTAGTGTTTCCCCGGTTATCGTTAATAAGCAAAAGGGCGAAACCGTTGTCCGAGAAGGCGAAATCGTAACCAGCTCCCAGGTACGAATACTGCGCGAGCTGGGGCTCATGACCCGCGGTATCGATCTCATGCGTCTTGCCGGTCTTACGCTCTTTGCGCTGGTATCATTTCTAGCATTTGGTCTGTATCTCTACCATTACGAGCCGAAGGTGTTTAAAAGCGACCGCCTGATAGCGGTGCTTGGCATAATATTCCTGGTGACGGTACTTGCCGCCAAGTTCGTGGGCCCGTTTTACTCGTTCTTTGTGATCCCGGTCGGGGCGGCGGCGATGCTCACCGCACTTCTCTTTAACAGCCAGACAGCGGTCCTTATGACGCTTATGTTAAGCATTTATTCGGGGCTGCTGGCCGGGCAAAACTACCAGTACGCACTATATGGCCTCTTTACCGGCCTTTTTGCGATATTCGCTATTAATAACATCCGTCATCGAACCGACTTAGTTCTATCGGGGGCGTGGGTAACGGCTGCGAGCACGATGGTCGCACTCATTACCACGCTGCTTTCCGGCGCTGCCTGGGTAGATGTCTTTAAAAACCTCGGGTGGGGTCTGGTCGGCGGTATTTCGACGGCCGTGTTGGCTATCGGCGGTCTACCTTTTCTAGAGAAGGTGTTCGGCATTACCACCGACATCAAGCTAGTTGAGCTTTCCTACCCAAATCAACCGCTCTTGCGTGAGATGATGATGAAAGCTCCCGGCACGCATAACCACAGTGTTATGACGGGCAATCTGGCCGAGACCGCTGCCGAGGAAATCGGAGCAAACCCGCTCTTGGCACGTGTGGGCGCTTACTATCACGATATCGGTAAGACCAAGCGGCCGATGTTTTTCGTCGAGAACCAGATCGGCGGCGACAACCCGCATGACCACACGAACCCGTCTTTAAGTTGCTTGATTATTACCTCGCATGTCAAAGAGGGCGTCGAGCTTGCGAAGAAGTATCGCCTGCCGGACGAGATTGTCGATATTATCAACCAACATCACGGCACCAGCGTCGTGCAATATTTCTTCCATAAAGCAAAAGAAAACATCGCCAAAGAGACGATTTGCGAAGAGAATTTTAGATACGCGGGGCGCAAGCCAAGCTCAAAAGAAGCTGCACTCGTTATGCTTGCCGATTCCGTTGAGGCCGCGGCTCGTACAATCACGAAGCCGTCACCCGGAAGAATCGAACAACTTATCAAACGTATCGTTCAGAGCAAGCTCGATGACGGACAATTAAGCGAAAGCAATCTCACGCTCAACGATATAGAGAAGATTATTAAGAGTTTCACCCAGGTACTAAGCAGCCTCTATCACACGCGAATAGAGTATCCGACCGCACAGGTACCGCAGACAAGGAGCCTAGTCAGCCATGGACATCCTCATAAGTAACGAGCAGCTTGTCGCTGTCAACGAAGCACCATTGATACGAACAGGACGTCACGCGCTCGAGTTTGAGGCAGCGCCTGAGAATTCAGAGCTTAGCATCGCCCTTGTTGACGAGCAACAGATGCAGAGGCTTAACGCTGAGTACCGGGGTAAAGACACGCCCACCGATGTGCTTTCATTTGCAACGGGCGAAGCTGAAGAGACTCCTGCTACTATGCCCGATGAGCCGTATCTGATAGGCGACGTCGTTATCTGTCCGGCAATTGCCGCGAAACAAGCCGCCGAGTACGGCCAAACATTCGAACAGGAAATGGCGCTCCTTTTAGTTCATGGAATACTGCACCTGCTCGGTTACGACCATGAAACCGATGAGGATGCGTCAGAGATGGAAGCGCACGAGCACGACATTCTCGCCGGTCCGGCGACGTCTTCTGAGAATGAATAAATTACATGGGATGCAACGATAGAGATGAAGAAAAGTAGATCGCTACTTCAAAGCTTCAATTATGCAATCGACGGGTTAGTGTACGTGCTGCGCACGCAGCGCAACATGCGAATCCATTTTTTAGCCGCCGCTCTTGCGCTTGGTTTGGCGCTATTTCTGCATCTCCAGACCTGGGCGGTTGTCGCACTTATCTTCGCGGCCGCGTTGGTGATGGTGGCGGAATTGATCAACACCGCGATTGAAGCGACAATTGATCTGGTTACCAACGAATACGATCCAATCGCCGAAATCGCCAAGGACGTGGCGGCGGGTGCGGTGTTGCTGGCAAGCATCAACGCGCTTATCGTTGCCTACTTCGTCTTTTTCTCGAAGCTGAGCCCATACGGTTTAAATCTGCTGCAAACAGTACGTCAATCGCCATCGCATTTAACTGTGATAGCGTTGATACTGGTACTGTTAACCGTAATCGCTGCGAAAGCATGGATCGGCGGCGGAAGCTTCTTGCGGGGCGGATGGCCGAGCGGGCACAGCGCTCTCGCCGGTGCACTTTTTACCGCGATCGCGTTCATCAGTCAATCGCCGCTTATCGCAACACTGGGATTGGCGCTCGCATTTTTGGTGTTCCATAGCCGGGCGGATGCCGGCATCCATACGACACTCGAGATCGTTTCCGGTGGCGTGATAGGCATACTGATTACTATACTGATATTCCAGGTATTCTATGTGTAGGTAAGATACGCTCACGCCTGCAGCCAACAGGACATATGCGTTAACATAGAGCATGACCTGGCAAAAGCGAAGAACTTGCGTTATCATTCCGATAATTATATATATTAAGTTGCCTTAAGGAGGACATATTTCTTGTCAGACCCATCTTTTTACTGGTTATACATTATTCTTATCATCGTATTAGTCGGCATCTCGGCGGTTTTAACCGCAATTCGAAGCGCAGTTCGCGCCGTGAGTAGGCTTCGTATACGATATCTTGTCGAGCAGGATAATCCATCCGCTAAAACTCTTGAGAAGCTGCTCGCGCACCCCAGCCGCTTTATGTCGTCGCTTATTTTGATAGATAACGCAGCCAATATCGGTGCGGTCGCCACCGCTACGCTGCTTGTCGATATATATCTTCACGTTTATGTTGTATTGATTTCGACAATCATTATGACATTTCTCATTCTGGTGTTCGGCGAGATCGTCCCCCGCACATATGGCGTCCGAAACGCCGAGGGTCTGGCGCTTCGCTCGGCGGGGTTGCTAAATATGCTATCGGTAATATTAAGTCCGTTTAGCAGGCTGTTCATTGCAATAGCGAACGTATTTGTACGTCTCTTCGGCGGCAAAGCCATCAAAGAGATCCCCGTCGCAATTGAAGAGGAGATGGGGCTTTCCCACAATGAAGAAGAAGGCGTATTTGAAGAGCAAGAGCTCATTCATAGTATCTTTGTCTTCGGCGATACGATTGTTCGCGAGGTCATGGTGCCGCGAATCGATATGGTGGCGGTCGATGTCGACGCACCGATCGAGGAAGTGCTCGCGATCATTATTCACGAGGGGCACTCACGAATACCGGTGTATGAGGACACGGTCGATAACATTATCGGCATTATCTATGCCAAAGACATTCTCATTCAGATGAGCAAGGGGACGATCGACGTACCGCTCAGGCAGCTTATGCGCCCGGTCTACTACGTGCCGGAATTGAAAAAAGTCAACGAACTGTTGCGTGAGCTGCAGAAGAAGCGGCTTCATATGGCCGTGGTCGTGGACGAGTACGGCGGGACGGCGGGCCTGGTTACCATCGAGGACTTGCTCGAGGAAATCGTTGGTGAGATATTCGACGAGTACGACCTCGAAGAGACGCTCATCGAGATTATAGACGAGCGCACAATCAGGATGGACGCCCGTGTCAACATCAACGAAGCGAACGAGCTTCTGAACGCGAATCTTTCCGGGGACAATGTCGACACTATCGGCGGTTTTGTCTATGGTCTGTTCAGTCGAATCCCCAGCTCCGGCGAGGAAGCCCGGTTTAACGGGCTTACCTTCAGGGTTGAAAAAGTCATCGGCCGGCGAATTTCAAAGGTGCTTATCACAAAAGAAGAAGCGCCGACGGAAGAAGGCCAGGAAGCCGGTTAACACAAGCTTTGAAGCAAGGAGTCACTATGGATGAAACTATGCTTATACAACGCGCATTTGAAGCCCGGCTGGAAGCGTATGCGCCGTATTCCGGTTTCCGTGTGGGTGCGGCCGTACTCAGCGACGATGGCCGGGTGTTTACCGGCGTAAATATTGAAAATGCATCATATGGGCTTACGCTCTGTGCGGAGCGCGCCGCACTCGCTCAAGCCGTGGCGGAAGGCTGCCGGCGATTTACTGCACTCGCAATTGCAACCGACAGCCCATCGCCGACATACCCATGCGGCGGCTGCCGGCAAGTGCTTGCCGAGTTCGGCCCCGATACGCTTATCATCATGGCCACGGCAAAAGGTGATATCGCGAAAGCCACTGCACAGGAACTTCTTCCCCACGCATTTAGCGGTGACCGGTTTATCGACACAAATGATTGATGAAAGCATTACGAGCAAAACATTCTACTACGACCCGTCGAACTGCCGGGCGCTTTATAATTAGCATGACGTTAATTCAGACCAAAAACTAATGGACGTATCTGTAGAGCGCATTCAAGAGTTTAATACCGAGCTAATCGAGAAGCTCACCGAAATCGAAGCCGAACCGTTCGGTGATGGCGGGCTTAATCGCTGGACCTTCCCCGTTTTTATTCGTCACGGCGCCGTCTACGTGCTAAAACATGAGGGTTCGATATGCGGTGTCGCCGACATTATTAGGGATTGGTCTAATCCAGGGCTTGCTTTCCTTGTGAATTTTGTCGTAATAAAGAATAAGAGGGGCTGCGGCTTGGGCACGTTATTTCTAAACGCCGTCATCGATACGCTTCATAATGAAGGTGTTCGCCGTGTCCAGCTTACCGTCGATCCGAAAAACGAGCGGGCGACATGGGTATATAAACGGGCAGCTTTTCACGAGGTCGCATATCTTTCCGAGGAGTATGGACCGGGAGACGACAGGCTGCTACTTGAACGAGAATTGGAACAATGATAATGAGCGACGATACGCAAGGTGATAGACAGGGTGGCACCGAAGAGCACAAAATCCCATTTAGGTCGGGTTTTGTTGCAATCGTGGGCAGGCCTAATACCGGTAAATCGACACTGCTAAATTTCTTGGCGAACAAGAAGGTTGCGATTATCTCAGATAAGCCGCAGACGACGCGAAACAGCATCCGGGCGATTCTGAACTTCGAGAACGCTCAGATCATCCTGATTGACACGCCGGGGCTTCATAAACCCAAAGACGCGCTCGGCGGGCACCTTAATCAGACGACTCGCAACACTTTGCAGGATGTCGACGCGATAATATTCATGGTAGACGCCTCAACGATGATCGGCGGCGGCGATCTTTATATCGCTAATGAGCTTTCAACGCTTGCGACACCAAAGATTCTGGTGCTTAATAAGATAGATAAGTTATCTCCGCACGATATCGAAGTTCAGCTCGAGGTCGCCCGTCAGCTGGGCGATTTCGATGGCATTATTCCGCTATCGGCGGCAACAGGTGAAAATGTCGGCACCTTAACCGGAAAGCTGCTCGAACTTCTACCTGAGGGACAGCAGTATTATCCGCTGAATATGGTAACGGATCAGCCCGAACGAATCGTTGTGGCAGAGCTTATCCGTGAAAAGGTGCTTGAGCTTACCCGAGAGGAAGTACCGCACAGCGTCGCCGCCGAGGTTCAAGAGATGAAACCCCGAAAAAAGAGCGAGATTGTCGACATATTTGCAATCATCTTTGTCGAGCGGGAATCGCAAAAAGGAATTCTCATCGGCAAAGGCGGCCGGATGCTTCACGATATCGGCTCAAAAGCCCGGGCTGAAATCGAACAGTTGCTCGGAAGCCAGGTATATCTCGACCTGCGGGTCAGGGTCAAGAAAGACTGGCGGAAGGAGGAGCGCTATATACGGCAATTCGGCTATATAGAATAGGGGCGAGGAACCATGCAAGAGAGAAACAGAATACTGCTTGTCGCGGCGGAAAGTCTCCTCAGAAGAGACCGCTTGAAGCAAGTAATCGCACTACTCGACAAACTTCACCCGGCTGATGCCGCCGAAATCGTCGCAGCGCTTCCCGATGATGACCAAAAGAGAGTTTTTGAATCCTGGGACATTCCCCATGCCGCCGATGCGTTCCAGGAGATGGATGAAGACGAGCAAGCCGATATCGTTGACCTTCTAAGCACCCCCTTAGTCTCCGACATATTGGAAGAGATGGCTGCTGATGATGTCGCTGATTTGCTTGCCGGTCTTCCGCAGCAAGAAGTCGCACGGATTCTCGCAACTATGAATCGTGAAGATGCGGCCGAAGTGCTGAAACTCATGCAATACAAGCCGAACACCGCCGGCGGCATCATGACCCCCGAGTTCGTTGCGCTTAAGAAGGACATGACTGCGCAGGAAGCCATTGATCTACTGCGCGAGCAGGCGCCAAACGCCGAAACCATCTATTACATATTCATAATAAACAGCGACCGTCAGCTTGTCGGAGTGATATCGCTTCGCGACCTCATAATAGCCAAGCCTAACCAGCGCATTGAAGCGATCATGAACCCAAATGTCATCTTCGTCGACGTCGACACCGATCAGGAAGAAGTTGCTAATATTATGTCGCGCTACGACCTGTTAGCGCTTCCTGTCGTCGATGCCGAGCACCACCTGCTCGGCATCGTAACCATAGATGATGTCGTCGATGTTATCGAGGAAGAGGCCAACGAAGACATCTACCGCCTCGGTGGTGTTACTCGCGAAGAGCGGCTCGACAGCCCAACGCTGGAATCGATTCGAAACAGGCTGCCGTGGATGACGCTGAACTTGGGGACCGCTTTTCTAGATTACCTGGTTATCTCCCGCTTTCAGGGAACGCTCGATAAAATTGTCATCCTGGCCGCCTTTATGCCGATTGTCGCTGGTATGGGCGGTAACATGGGAACGCAAACACTTACTGTAACAACGCGTGGTATCGCGCTCGGGCAACTCGAGTTCCGGGAGGGCTTACGAGTTATTGCCAGACAAGTTGCCGTAGGACTTACCATCGGCATTGTAACCGGTTTTCTTGGTGGATTGGTTGCATATTTTACCCAGGGTAACGTATATTTTGGCTTTGCTTTATTCGCCGCCATGACGATCAACATGGCCGTTGCAGGCCTAACCGGGGCGGGCATTCCGATTATTTTGCGCTTCTTACACCAGGACCCGGCGCTTGGCTCAAGTGTAATTGTTACAACATTTACCGATGTGTTTGGGTTCTTGACTTTCCTGGGTATAGCCACGCTGTTAATCCGTTTTTTGGTATAGCCCCATTTACGTTTTTTCACAAGGGAATTTGGCAATATTTATAAGTACAGAAGCCCCAAGGTGGCGCTGTGCTTACGATATAAGAAGAGCTTTATAGGCTATCGCCGGGTTAGACGAAGGCCGTGATCGGAGGAGAATATCAGATGAGAATGGAAGAGCTGACGAAAAGCATCGATCATACAAACTTGCAGCCAGGGGCGACCGTTAGAGATATTGAGAAACTCTGCCAGGAGGCCGTAAAATACAATTTTGCCTCGGTAGTAGTGAATCCGTTTTACGTTAATATCGCGTCTCGGTTGCTGCGCGACTCCGTCGTAAAGGTCTGCACCGTCTCGGGGTTCCCGCTGGGGGCGGTTACGGCCGGGGCGAAAGTGCACGAGACGCGAGAAGCAATCGACGAAGGCGCCGATGAGATCGATATGGTCATGAATATCGGCGCGATGAAATCGCGCCTTTACGACGAGGTGTATAACGATGTCCGGGCGGTTGTCGAAGCGGCGCGTCGCGGTGAGGTCGAAGCTGGCCGCGATATCATCGTAAAAGTAATTATCGAAACGGCGCTCCTTACCGATGAGGAAAAGATCCGGGCCGCACATATAATCGAGCGCGCGGGTGCCGACTTCGTAAAAACAAGCACCGGCTTTGCAAAAACCGGT
Organism: Candidatus Aquicultor sp.; assembly: GCA_036504445.1. NCBI lineage: Bacteria > Bacillati > Actinomycetota > Candidatus Aquicultoria > Candidatus Aquicultorales > Candidatus Aquicultoraceae > Candidatus Aquicultor > Candidatus Aquicultor sp. The sequence continues at coordinate 229,013 of DASXVE010000024.1, read as the reverse complement.
GCCACCATCGATGATGTTGAGCTGCTTCGGGCAAACCTGCCATTCGAGATGGGTATCAAAGCAGCTGGAGGCATTAAAACCGCCGATCAGGCTATCGCACTTCTTAACGCCGGTGCGAACCGGATCGGTACAAGCACGAGCGTTCAGATTATTGAGGATGCTTTCGGCGAAGGATATGTGCCGCCGGCTGCAAACCCATGGAGATAGAAATCTTTAGAGTTCGTTCCAGGAGACGACTCCAAAGCCCGCCCCGAGCGGGTTAATGAAATGGGGCGGTTCTTGATAGAGCATACGATCGTCGTAGGAATAGTCTTTTAAATAACCGATTCGTGGAGATCCGAGGTAACCTACGATGCCTCGATACATCTGAGCGATTGAGCCCTTTACCGTAAGCGCATTTTCCGTAGAACTATGTGCCGCATCTTCAAAGCCGAATGAATGATTAATCGCCAGTATCGCGGCATTGATTGTGATATTGGATTGTGCAATATCGGTGCTCCCGGCTGAGCCGTTCGGCGGTAGCTGGCTGCCTCCGCCACTCCACTTGCGCATAACGTAGACATAATTCTCTGCAACCAATCCGAGCATGGTGGTTGGCGGGTTCTCGCCCGTCGTATTGTATGTGATATCGCCAAAGACATATATGTTGTTTTTCACTGCAATCGTAAGTCTGCCCTTAAGCTGACCCTTTACGTAAACATCCCCGGTATTGGCGCCGCCCTTTGTCGTACCCGTTCCGTTCACATAGATGACACCGCTTGCCGGTATGGGAAGCGTCACAGGGGCTGTGGCAGTGCCGGTCGGCGCTTCTGAGAGGGGGTTAGTGTTGGTAATCGACATCGTTCCGTTTGAATTCAAAATGATAGTCGTCATGCCATAATAGTAATAACCACCGGCTAAGCTCTTCGACCAGTTGATTAAGCTTGTGTTGGTTTGTGGCATTCCAAGCACTGGCGCCTGCTCCTCGTATCCTTGCTGGAATGTAGGTTGGCTGCTGTATGTTTTGCTAATTGTTTCCGCAGTGGTGACTTTCTTTTCAAAGGTCGGATTACCGTTGATGTGGATTGTGTCGTTCGAAAAGAGCGCGCCTCGTATAGTGTCACCGGTAGTAAATACTATGCTTAGACCTGAAAGCTCATCGGTTTCGTAGTTTGTAAAGTAGATATACCGCGTAAAGCTCTTCTTTTTTATAATCGCCTGTATGGTGCGTTCAGCGTCGGCATCACCGCTTGTCGCGCGCCCTGTCGCGGTAACGACCACACCCGGTGTGTCGGTGGTTTGGGCAACTTCCAGGTGGAATGCCGTATCCGTGGAGTCGAGCGTTATCCACTTTTTAGCGCCGCCCCCATCTAAACCCTGCGCAGGGTGTACCGTCGTTATATAATAGTCGTTGTTTTTATTAAGATGCCAAAGATAGTCGTTGATACCGGCTTCAGCCACATAAAACGCCCGCATAGATGCGGTTTCACGGCTGGCTGAATGCGTAGCATTCCCCGTGCGATACATCAGGCCAAATCCGAGGATTGAGAGAATGAGGATGATGCTTAAAACCGGCATAATAGCCATCATCCCAAAACCCTTATCGTTCAAGGGATAATTTCTTATATTATTTAGTGCTTGCTTGGTTTTATATAGTCTACCCATTAGTTGTTCCTTAAATATATAACGGTGTCGATGTCAATCCGACCGAGCGCGGTGCTAGTATCATCATCGGCGATCGCACGTATCTTAACAGAACAGATATTTGGTAGGTCGCTTTGCCCTACCGGCGATCCGGTAACTTCTGCATTGGACGCATTGAGATATATGAATAAAGGATTAGTCATGTCGTTTTGCAGAAGCCTTGCCACGATGCTCGTTTGGCCCGGATTGTTGTATTGCCACGGTTCCGTCGTAGTCGACGGTTGCGTTACTACGAGTTGCAGCGATTTATTCTGTACATAGTAGCGAACCTTCTCAGGGGCAGTATCGGTATCGACGTTTGTATAGAAGGTGATATCGTTTTTATCGGCTGCGGCTATAATTGGCGCTCCTTCGCTAATGGCCTGGGCACCACGCAATTTCCGTGGAATTGCATCGATAACACGAGCGGCTTCGTCCCGTGCACTGATTCTTTGCGTATCATTCAGCCAATTGACCTGTGCGAGCTGGAACAGCATGTAGACAAGAGTAAGCGCCAAAAGCATAAGGCTCATCCCGATAAGCAGCTCTGGGAGCGTCATACCGCGGTCGTTCAGTATTGGTTGTGACATTGACGTCGTGCGCCTTTTATTAATGCCAGCCAGTGTAATCCACCGACCCTTGTTGCCCAGGATTGATCGTAATTGTTTTTGAATCAGTCCAGCTACCGTTACGATATCTTCTCACAGTATATATTGTTCCTGTTGTGGCGGCAGACAGATTGCTAAACGTTACCGTCCAATCCCAGCCGACAGTTTGATCGCGGCTATAGCCTGGTCCGGTTACGCGGATCTTAGTATTGGCACTTGCATAAACCTTTAACGATCCGAACGGAACGATATAGACCGTCAGGCTGTTTGCGCCCGCTACTATTGTGACCTGCTGGCTGTAGTCAGTATAACCACTCTTTGTCACCGTCAAGGTATACGTACCTGCCGGTACGGTGAAGCTGGCTTGGCCTGATAAATTTGTTGTACCACTCGCCGAGCTGAGGCCCGCAAGGGTGACTTGTGCGCTGCTAACTGTGCTGCGTGTATACCAGTTGCGAACGGTTAGGGCGAACGTCCCGTTTTGCGTTGCCGTAGGAACGAGATTAACCGTCAGGCTGTTTGCGCCCGCTACTATTGTGACCTGCTGGCTGTAGTCAGTATAACCACTCTTTGTCACCGTCAAGGTATATGTGCCTACCTGTACGCTCATGTTTGCGGTTCCATTTGCATCGGTTGTTGCGTTAGCTGGCGTCGGGCCTGTAAGTGTGGCTTGTGCCCCGCCGATAAGAGCAGATGTTTGCGAATTGCGAACGGTTAAGGCTAGCGTTCCATATTGTGGCACCGGGGCAAGGTCGACCGTGTAGTTTGTTGTTCCGGAAGAATCAATCGTAATTTGCTGGTCGAATCCTGTGTAACTGGCTTTAGAGACCTGCAGGCGATATGTACCGGCGGTTATCGTTACATCGGCGGTTCCTTGCACGTTCGTTGTCATATTAGCGGTATCGGTTGCTGATATTCCGGTTAGGATAGCGGTTGCACTGCCGATCCCAACCAGTGTCGTTGCATCGCGTACGGTAAGATGCAGTCTGCCCTGCGCCGGCGGCAACATTGTTATGTTGACGCTTGTTGTCTTGCCGGCATCAACTTGTACGCTTGCCGGTTGGCTCGGTGCAAGGTAAAGACGGGCGGTCGGCGCTATCTGCCAACCTCCGGGGAAGACGTTATCAATCTGATAACATCCGTTGTTAATCTGATGATAGACGGACGTACCGGTTGCCTCAGAGCCGGTTATCGTAATTGTTGAATCGGTGGTTATCAGGGTACCGGCCTGATCGACGAGCCTAACCGTAAGTTGTCCGGGCTGTGAAATGATAAACTCAAGAACATCCATCTGGCCGCTCTTCGAGGTTGCATGCTGGACGGCTAACTTAGGCTGGCATACATAACCCGCTTTCGACACGGTAATCGCGTAATCTTTTTCGGTAACGCTCTCCACTAATGCGTAAAAAATGAGTTTACCGTCACCATCGGTGTAGCCGGTCATAGGGGATCCGGGACCTTGCAAGATATCGACTTTAGCACCCTCGACCACCTGACCGCCAAGTGTCTTCACGATAACTTTAATATTGCCGCCGAAGATTAATTGCTCGTCCGATTCACGGGTAATATTTGTGGTTGCTTTGACGGAACCCGGTCCAAACTCGCTTGTCCACGAGACGGTGACGGTTACCTGCTTGTAATCACGACCATCGGGATCGGTTGGTGAGATTCCATCATCCGGGTTATCCACCCAGGACACAACAGTTTGCACATTAAACGTAATATTGTCGGATGGCACCGCTTCGTCACGTTGTAAAACCCCCGGTGGATACGCGCCTTGGACGCCGACACTTTCGTAAGCCAGGCTTTTAATCGCTTCGATCTTCTTGGTTGCGATGCTGTATGCTTTGGTGCGCTGTTCGTTAAAGGTAGCGGTCCGTGTTGCGGAGACCATCATCGGTACGAGCGATATCAGGGCAACACAAACGATTGAAAGCGCTATAAGGCTTTCAATAATCATTGAACCTTTTTGGTTAAAACAAAAAAAGCGTTGCACCGTACCCTACCTTTTTAAGCTCACTCACTATATAGTTACAATCAAAATATCGGCTTTTTCCAGTGCTTACTTTAGGGTTAAAGGGGGAAAATACGCGTAATTAACGCTATTTTTATAATGCAGAAAATGGGTCGTCTAGGTGGTAACAGGTTTTAGTAATTTAATATGCTAAATTATTGATGTACTCGGTACGAAAGGGTACAATAATGAGGATCGGTGAGGCATCATCACCTGGCGCTTGGGGTTTGCTAAATAATCGTAAACGGCGCAAAATAATAGGAAGAACACAGTAAGAACTGCAGTTAAATCACACTATTGGAGGCCCATTGTCGCTTTATAAAACCCAAGGTATTATTTTAAGAACGCACAAACTTGGTGAGGCCGATCGCATTATCACAATTTTGACCAGTACACACGGTAGGGTCAGCGCGGTTGCCAAGGGCGTTCGGAAAACGAAAAGTAAATTCGGCTGTCGACTTGAACCTTTTACTCATGTCGACTTGCTGCTATACAAAGGCCGGAACCTTGATATTGTCACGCAGGCAGAAATTATCAATTCCTTCGCAGGCATTCGGGATAGCTTTGAGCGTATCAGTTATGGCTCGGCTATGCTTGATCTGGTAAATAAAGTAGCGATTGAGGAAGAGCGGGATATCCCGCTGTATAATTTGCTGCTTAAATCGTTACAAGTCTTATCCAGGTCGAATAAGAATCTACGGCTTCTCTTAATAGCTTTTGATATTAAACTCATGGCGATATCCGGGTACAAGCCGAAGCTTGAACGGTGCGTCATCTGTGAAGCGAAGCTGGGGGTTAGTATGCGCTTCAGCTTTGAATGGGGAGGCCTTGCCTGTAGCGAGTGCGCCGGGGCCGACCGGAATAGTATCGCTGTGACCCCGGCGACGGTCGACCTGTTTATAAGGCTCTTGCGGCTGCCGCTTGATGCTATCGTTGACCTGGATGTAATCGCACGCATTGAGGATGAGTTATACCTTCTCATGCGAGATTACGTAACGTATTATATTCAATCAAAGCTTAAAAGTAGAGATTGCTTAAACCAGCTCATTTGCAATTAATATTGCTAGGTCATTATGGAGGCTCTGAACCGGTTATCTGAATCCGCTCGATACTGTAGCGGTCGTGTAGTATTGTTTGCTACAATTAATACATTCATACTCGGCCATATGCATCGCTTACCTTCGCAGTGCTGCGTGTAGGCGGGTCAGAAGCGCACCACTTCTTTAGCTTGATTACAGTATAGTTTAATGTGTTATAGAGATACACGGCTTACGCCATAGCGAAGGTTGATGGCGCTACATCAACGTATATTGTGAAATAGTGCAGTTTGGCAAGCATGTTCATGTAAGGAAAGAGGAAGCGAACGTGAATTTTCAACAATTGATTTTAACCCTTCAGGCATACTGGGCTGATTACGGGTGTATCATTGTGCAACCCTACGATAGCGAAGTTGGGGCCGGCACTTTCCATCCGGCGACGTTTTTGCGTTCGCTCGGGCCGGAACCCTGGAAGACGGCCTACGTTCAGCCCTCACGGCGACCGACTGACGGTCGTTACGGCGAGAACCCGAACCGGCTTCAACACTACTACCAGTACCAGGTCATTTTAAAACCTTCTCCCGATGATGTGCAGGAGATATACCTGAAAAGCCTCGAGCGGATCGGGTTTGATTTATCGAAGCACGATATCCGTTTTGTTGAGGACGATTGGGAGTCGCCGACGCTCGGCGCCTGGGGTTTAGGTTGGGAAGTCTGGCTCGATGGCATGGAAGTTACCCAGTTTACCTACTTCCAGCAGGTCGGAGGCATTGATGTAAAACCGGTCTGCGCTGAGATTACCTACGGCCTCGAACGGCTTGCGATGTACATTCAGCAAGTGGAAAGCGTCTACGACCTGGAATGGGTCGATGGGGTTACCTACGGCGAGGTGCACCGCCAAAACGAGATACAGGGCTCTCGCTATAATTTCGAGGTCGCCGATGTGCCGATGCTCCTCACTCTTTTCGATATATATGAGACGGAAGCAAAGCGTACGCTGGATGCGGGCCTGGTGCTGCCGGCATACGATTATGTTTTGAAATGTTCGCATACGTTTAACCTGCTCGATGCGCGTGGAGCAATCAGCGTGACCGAGCGCACCAGGTTTATCGGCAAGGTCCGCGATATGGCCCGCCTTATTGCCGGCGCTTACCTCGCTCATCGCGAGGAGTTGGGTTTCCCACTTTGCAAAAAGGCGGTGACAACAGTTGAGTAAGCAAGATTTACTATTAGAAATTGGAACCGAAGAAATACCGGCTGCATCTGTCGTTGTCGGCTCTAATCAGCTTAGAGAGCGGGCGATGGTTCTTTTAAACCGGTATCGTCTTGGGTTTGAGGATATCGTCACTTATGGGGCTCCGCGTAGGCTTGCGCTGCTTGTGCGTGGGCTGGACGAGCACCAGTCAAGAATGGTTCATGAAATAAAAGGGCCGGCCAAGAGGGCGGCGTTTACCGAAGATGGTACGCCGACAAAAGCGGCCGAAGGTTTTGCGAAGTCGCAAGGCGTATCCGTTGATTCACTTGAAGTCCGCTCGATAGAGGGCGGCGAATATGTGTTTGCTGTAAGAGAGGAAGAGGGCAGGGCGACTACCGCGATTCTCGAAACCATTTTGCCCGAGCTTATTCTTTCGCTCTCGTTTCCAAAAGCTATGCGATGGGGTGATGGTGAGATTCGTTTCGTGCGCCCGATTCGCTGGATTGTCGCGCTCTTCGGGGAGGATATTGTCCCGTTTACGGTCGGTGACGTTGCCTCCGGTAATGCGAGCATGGGGCACCGATTGCTGGCAAACCACCCCGTTGTCATCGAAAAACCTACCGACTACCTTACGGATTTGAAGGTCAACAGCGTTATTGCAGATCAGGGCGAAAGAGCTGCACTTATCCGGGAGGGCATCGAGCGCACGGTGCAAGATACCGGCGGCCGGGCGGTCGTTCATCAGCACACTTTTGATGAGGTGCTTGAACTTACCGAGTATCCGCACGCGATTCGGGCGAGTTTCTCGCAGGAGTTTGCGGAGCTTCCCCGTGAGGTGCTGGTAACCGCCATGGAGAAGCACCAGCGTTACTTCCCTATTGAGGATGCGAGCGGTAAGCTCCTTCCTAACTTCATCGTGATAAACAACGGCAATCCGGAGTTTACCGATATTATCCGCAAAGGCCACGAGCGAGTTATCCGGGCGCGTCTTGCCGATGCAAAATATTTCTTTGAGGCGGACAGCTCAAAGCCGCTGGAGTCATCTGTAGATAGGCTTACCGGTGTGACGTTCCAAGTTAGGTTGGGTACGGTATACCAAAAAACGCAGCGTAACGTTAAACTTGCCGGTGAGATCGCAGAAAACCTTGGCCTTTCCGTACAAGAGATCGAACATGTGAAGCGGGCGGCGTATCTATGCAAAGCCGACCTTATGACCGAGATGGTATTTGAGTTTCCTGAGCTACAGGGGGTTATGGGCCGCTATTATGCACTCGTATCCGGCGAGCCTGACGACGTTGCCGTAGCGATTTTCGAGCATTACCTGCCGCGTTCGGCGGGAGACATACTACCACAGACAGTCGCCGGGCAGATCGTCAGCATAGCCGATAAGCTCGATTCAATTGCGGGCATTATTGCGGCGGGGCTCATTCCAACCGGGTCGGAAGACCCGTATGCGCTTCGCAGACAATCGTACGGCATCGTCTCGATAGTGCTCGAGCACGATTTGAAGATTCCAATAAAAGCGATGATTGAGCTCGCGCTCGGCCTCTATGCCGAGCAGGGCGTGAAATTTGATTTTGCGGCGACCTCCGACCTGGTTGAGGACTTTATTAGAGGACGTTTACGTGCGTACCTGCTTGCACAGGGGTTGCCGATTGACGTGGTCGAGGCCGTTTCAGTATTCTCAATTGATGACATGGTGGATATCCGAACCAGGGCCGAGGCGATTGCCGCCAAACTCGCAAGCCCGGAGATAGTTGATGTGCTTGCGGCTTACACGCGGGTTAAGAACCTGGCGAAGCTTGAGCTTGGAACGAATGTGGATGAAAATCTTTTGCAGGAGGAGGCTGAAAAGAAGCTTTATGAGAGCCTGCTTGGGGTAGATAGTGACATAGAGAAAGCCGGTCGGGACTATGCTTTAGGCATCGATATTCTCGCACGCTTAAGGGGCCTGGTAGATACATTTTTTGACGAAGTCCTTGTAATGGCAGAGGACGAAGCAATTAAAAACAATAGGCTACGACTACTGAACTACGCTAAAGCCATGTTCCAAAGAGTGGCTGATTTTTCACAGATAAACCCACCGGCGGTTTAGATATCTATTTATTACTTTACACGGGGTGTGATGAAATGCCAGAAAAACCAAAGTACGTCTATGATTTTGAAGAAGGATCTGCAGACATGAAGTACGTCCTCGGCGGTAAAGGTGCAAACCTCGCCGAGATGACGCGCATTGGTTTGCCGGTTCCACCAGGTTTCACAATCACAACAGGAGCTTGTAATGAGTATTATCAGACAGACAAGTTCCCCGATGGGCTGCTCGATGAGGTAGATCAGCATCTTCAAGAGCTACAAAAGAAGATGGGTAAGAGCCTCGGCGACCCAAATGACCCGCTTCTCGTATCAGTGCGATCCGGTGCGCCGTTCTCTATGCCGGGTATGATGGACACGGTCTTGAATCTCGGTATGAACGATACTGCGGTGCAAGGCCTTATGAAGCAGACCAATAACGAGCGTTTCGCATATGACTCATATCGCCGTTTCATCCAGATGTTCGGCAAAGTCGTTTTGCGAATTGATGGTGAACTGTTTGAAGAGGCGATCAACGAGATCAAAGCGCAAAAAGGCGCGAAATACGATACCGACCTTAGTGCCGGCGACTTGAAAGAGCTCGTCGAAACATTTAAAGGCATCGTTAAGAAAGAAACAAGCAGTGATTTCCCGACCGATCCGAAAGAGCAGCTCAGGCTTTCTATCGAGGCCGTCTTTAAGAGCTGGGGCAATAAGAGGGCGATTGATTACCGGCGCCTGTATAAGATTCCGGATGACCTCGGCACTGCTGTTAACGTGCAGTCGATGGTCTTCGGTAATAAGGGTGAAGATTCGGCGACAGGCGTTGCGTTTAGCCGTGATGCCGCAACCGGCGAGAATGTACCCTACGGTGATTACCTTATCAACGCGCAAGGCGAAGATGTTGTCGCCGGCATCAGGGTCACACAACAGCTATTAAACTTGAAAAACGATATGCCGCAGCTTGCCGACCAGCTCTTTGGTATCTTGAAGACGCTTGAACACCATTATCGCGATATGTGCGACACCGAGTTTACGATCGAGCAGGGCAAGCTCTGGATGCTTCAGACCAGGACCGGCAAGCGAACAGCCGCAGCCGCGCTTAGAATTGCGGCTGAAATGGTTGAAGCGGGCTTGATAAAGAAAGAAGAAGCGGTACAGAGGATCGAGCCGGAACAGCTCGATCAGCTCCTTCACCCCCAGTTTGACCCGCAAGCAAAACTCGATGTGCTTACCAAAGGCCTTAACGCCTCTCCCGGCGCGGCGGTCGGTAAAGTCGTCTTCGACGCCGACACAGCCGTAGATATGGCCGAGAAGGGCGAAAAAGTTATCTTAACCAGGTGGGAAACCACACCGGATGACTTACACGGTATGGTTGCCGCCCAAGGAATTCTAACCAGCCACGGCGGTAAGACCAGCCACGCGGCGGTTGTCGCCCGCGGCATGGGCAAGCCGTGTGTCTGCGGCGCCGACGCAATGCATATCGACGCCAAAAACAGAATATTCTCGGTGGATGGCACCCAGGTCAAAGAGGGCGACATCGTTTCTATCGACGGGACGACCGGTCGCGTTGTTTTGGGCGAGGTTTCGCTTGTTCCACCGCAGCCGACCAAAGAGTTCGACCTGATTCTCGGCTGGGCCGATAATATTAGGCGTCTTGGTGTTCGCACCAACGCGGATACACCCGAGGATGCGGAGAAAGCCCGTCAGTTCGGCGCCGAAGGTATTGGTCTTGCGCGTACCGAGCACATGTTCCTCGGCGATCGCTTACCGATCGTTCAGCAGATGATCTTGGCTAAGGACAAGGAAGAGGAAGACGATGCGCTCCAGAAGCTCCTCAAAGTGCAGAAAGAGGACTTTATAGGCATCTTTAAGGCGATGAACGGGCTGCCGGTTACCATCAGGTTGCTTGACCCGCCGCTCCACGAGTTTTTGCCAAGCCCATCAGACCTAAGGGTTGAAATAACCAAGATGGAGATGAGCGGCGTGTCTGAAGCTGAGCTTGCGCCAAAACGCTCACTTCTTGAGAGTGTCGAGAAAATGGCCGAAATGAATCCGATGCTGGGTCTTCGCGGTTGCCGCTTGGGTATTACGCACCCTGAGCTCTACAAAATGCAGGTTCGTGCCATTATGGAAGCAGCTTGCGAGCTTAAGAAACAGGGCGGCGACCCGAAGGTTGAGATCATGATTCCGCTCGTTTGTATTGTCACCGAGCTTGAGACGCTTCGTAAAGAGAGCGAAGAAGTAATCGGAGAGGTCATCGCCGCATGTGGTGTTGATGTAGACTACAAGATCGGTACCATGATCGAAATCCCGCGCGCGGCGGTTACCGCAGATGAGATTGCCCAAGTTGCCGATTTCTTCTCATTCGGCACGAACGACCTTACCCAGATGACGTTCGGCTTTAGCCGTGACGACATCGAAGCGAAGTTCTTACCACGGTACTTAGCCCGCAAGATTTTGCCGAGCAACCCGTTTGAGACCATCGATGATGGTGTTGCGCAGTTGGTTGCCATGGGGTGCGAGAAGGGTCGCCAAGCAAACCCGGGCATTAAGCTCGGCGTCTGCGGTGAGCACGGCGGTGATCCGGCATCGGTCACGAAGTTCCACAAGATCGGCTTATCGTATGTGAGCTGTTCGCCGTATCGCGTGCCGCTAGCACGCCTTGCAGCCGCACAAGCGGTTCTTGGTGACAGCGGTTCAACCGCATAGTATAAAGAGTATCTTGAGAGATTGAGCTTAAGAGATAACAAGAAAAGGCGGGCGTATGCGCCCGCCTTTTCGCTTATAATGCCGCCTTACCATACTAATCAATGGTTAATAGTTGCTAACGATTATACGTGTGCCCGTACCTCGAATTCCCATGCCCCAACTTGAAGTACTTCCCTCTCACTTGATTTGCAGAGGCACAGATCATACGCGTCGGACGGTTCGAATGGAGCCAAGTTGACAAATAGTTTCAGAAGATCGTTTTTGTTTGTAAGGCTTACGACCCTGGCATTATCCGCAACTCGGTAATCGTGTATCCCAAGGCTATCCAGCAGTCTTTTGATTTTAGTAGTGCTTAATGAGTCTAATCGCTTCACTAGTACCGCGTTGCCGTTTTCGGTAACGTCGTTTGATAAAGAACCCATGATTCACCTCATAATCCTAGAGCATACAATCGGTGTAATCGTTTACCGTGATTTTTGAAGATTTCCCTATCTTATAGTGTAGAAAAACTTATCAACAAGATTAACTTAATTACCGTTAGCGTGCGCTTATACTGCTAAGAGGTTGTTTTTAGACAGTGGATGGTTCACCGGACGCGGTCGCGTCCATTCCTAATATCCGTGCGGGGTTTTCACTGATGAGCTTAGATGCCTTTTCGCCAAAAACGCGCTCGATATATGCCCGTTCGGTTGCATGGTCGTGAAACGGGAAATCCGTCCCGAAGACAATGCGATCGAACCCGATCTCGCTCGCTAACGTAAGAAACAGTTGTTCATCTATTACCCCGGGCATGTGGGCGGTATCGAAGTACACATTCTCGAAACCCAACACAGGCTTGATTTTGTCCCATACTTTGTACCCGCCAAAGTGCGCGAGAACGATGGTAAGATCAGGAAATGACGTGATAACGTCGACAAAGCGCTCGGGCTGGCTAAACTCACCTTCGACGCCGCCTTCCTCGTGGCCGGCATGAAACACCACAATAAGGTTGTTCTCGGCAGCCCGCTCATAGATTGGAAACATGCGCCTATCGTCGGGGTAGAACTTCTGAGCGTTGGGCTGAAATTTAATACCCCTTAAGCCCAGTGCGGGGAAGCGGTCGAGCTCAGCAGCGCTATTATCCGGGTGAATCGACCCGAATGGGATGATGGCTTCGTGTGTTGCCCCAAGCTCTGCATACCAGTCGTTGTAGCGGATATGCTCAGGCCGGTTGGCGATGGGGAGTACGATAACCTTATCGATTGCGGCATTGTGTGCAGATGCTAGTAGCTCTGTAATTGTTGCGTTATGACGTCGTTTGATGCCGTATATTTGCTCCATTTTGCCGATGAGTTTCTCGGCGATATCATCTGTAAACGCATGTGCGTGAAAATCAAAGGTTACCATTTTAGTTGAGCCCTCATTCCGGATAATTGCTTAAGGTTAACAGTAGCACAAGAGCATGTCAGCTGTAAAAACTAACGGTAGCACGTGGCGGGTGCAGAGCCTTGGATATGCTGTGCTCGCCCGGCATTATATTACGAGCCGATGATTTGATTCTCTCATATAAATTATTTTTCTTGCAGGAAAATTATGACATCCGTCGAATATTATATGTTACGTGAGAACGAGCGCAAAAAACCGCGGTAAGTTTGCTACAATACCTAAGTAAAGTAACCTTTTACCTGCGTACCAACTATCAAAAATCTCGAGGTGATGAAATGAACGATATCGTTGTAGTTGCAATTAACGGGAGCCCCAACGTGGGCGGCAATACCGCCTTCTTACTTAAAGAAGTATTAAGAGCAGCTGAAGAGGCTGGAGCGAAAACAAAGTTTATCCACGCTATGGATGCCCTGGCGGACCAGCAGCGCCCGTTCTGCACAGCCTGTAGCACCCCGTGCGTCGGTACGTGTTTTAAGAATACCGAGCTCGAGAGCGTGTTTAAGACGCTTGTGGATGCCGATGCGATTGTACTAGGCAGCCCGGTCTACTTTGGTACGGTCTCAGCCCAGCTTAAAGCCATCTTCGATAAGAGCCGAAAACTTAGAAGTGAAAAGGGGCTTGCGGGCAAGGTCGGGGCAGCGGTTTCCGTTGGCGCTTCACGCTACGGGGGCCAGGAGACAACCGTTCGTGCACTGCATGACATTATGATGGTTCATGGAATGAGCGTTGTATCCGACTCTTCAATCTCGATGACGATCGGGCACCATGGCGTGTGCGCGCAAAAGCCCGCGCAGGATGATGCCGAGGCAATAAGAAGCGCTCGCATTACTGGTGTTCGTTTAGTCGAAGAATGTAAAAAATAGGTGGTTATAGATGAAACAGAACGGTCTCACACCGCGAGAAACCATAGAGAAGGCGGAAGTCGAAACGTTAGCATCGAATGCTATGCGTAGCGTCAATACAAAGGGCAGGCTGAAGCCGCTAATCCCCTGTGAGCTGCGCACATGCTTTCAGCGGGATCGCGACCGCATCCTTCACTCCAAGGCGTTCCGCCGGTTATTGAACAAAACTCAAGTATTTCTTGCACCTGAAGGAGACCATTACCGTACCCGTTTAACGCATACGCTCGAAGTAAGCCAAATCTCGCGCACGGTCGCACGTGCGCTCAACCTTAACGAAGACCTTACCGAAGCCATTGCGCTCGGGCATGACCTCGGGCACACTCCTTTTGGCCATGTCGGTGAGGAGGCGATTACCGAGGTCTTCACAATGTTTAAAACCCGCGGGCTTGAAGGCGTGCCGGAGCAATTTAACCATAACGAGCAGAGCCTCCGCGTTGTCGATATCCTTGAGTACAATGGCAAGGGGTTGAACTTGACCTGGGAGGTGCGGGACGGCATCTTAAACCATACCGGTAAAACCGACCCGGCGACGCTCGAAGGAAAAATCGTCAAAATTGCCGATCGCATAGCGTATATAAATCATGATATCGATGACGCCGTGCGCGGCGGGATCCTTCGCATAGAAGATATCCCCAGTGATTTTATCGACGTCTTTGGCGCACATCAGGGCGTGCGAATCAACAGTATGGTGTGCAATCTCGTTGAATACAGTCGTGGCAAAGATACCATCTCGATGAGTCCCGAATATATGGATGCTATGCTGGGTTTGCGGTCGTTCCTCTTTAAGAACGTGTATCATGGCTCAGACGCAAAGTCGGAGAACGCAAAGGCGAAAAACGTTATCCATAGCTTATTCTTCCTCTTTTTAGAGCAGCCGGAGCTTTTGCCCGAAGAGTTCAGCATGAGCGACAGAGCCGAGGTGCCGGTCAAAGTATGCGATTACATTGCCGGAATGACCGATAGGTTTGCGATTCGCACCTACGACGAGTACTTTGTGCCGAAAGTCTGGATGGTGTAATGAAAGGCAGGATTAGAGACGAGGACATAACGATCGTCCGAGAACGGAACAACATCGTAGATGTTGTATCCGACTACGTCTCTTTGAAGAAAAAAGGCAAGCTCTACTGGGGCTTATGCCCGTTTCACCAGGAAAAAACGCCATCGTTTAAGGCCGATCCGGTATCGCAGCTTTACCATTGTTTCGGCTGCGGTGAGGGCGGCAATGTATTTGGCTTTATTATGAAGGTCGAGCACCTGGAGTTTCCCGAAGCAGTTGAATCGCTGGCAGAGCGAATCGGCTATACGCTTACCTTTGAGAAGCAGTATGGCCCCGAGCAGTCGAAGCGTGCGCGCATCTTTGAAGCCAATCGTCTGACCATGCTTTATTATCAGTACGTACTTCATAAAACAAAAGAGGGTGAGCGCGGACGCTTTTACTTAAAGAAACGCGGTTTACGTGACGATATTGTAAAAAGATATGGCCTGGGACTTGCGCCGCAATCATGGAGTTCGCTCGGCAATTACCTCGTTAAAAAGGGGTTTTCCCGAGAAGAGCTGGTGCAAGCGGGTATTATGATCAAGGGACAGAAAGGCTTCTACGATAGATTTCGGGGAAGACTTATCTTTCCCATTACTGATACCAGGGGACGTGCAGTAGCATTTGGCGGCAGGGTGCTTGGTACCGGCGAGCCCAAATACCTCAATTCGCCGGAAACGCCGGTGTATCACAAGAGCTCATTGCTTTACGGGCTCAACAACGCCAAGGGCGATGTCGTTCGTGACGGCGCGGTCATTGTAGTTGAAGGTTACACCGATGTGCTTGCGCTCGCACAGGCAGGCATCACCAATGTGGTTGCAACACTGGGAACCGCATTTACCCATGAGCACGTCGAACTTTTAAAAAGATTCGCCGAGCGGGTAGTACTTGTATTTGATGCAGACGCGGCCGGTATAAAAGCCGCGGAGAGCGCAAGTTCATATCTTTCGGAGTTCCGGCTCCCGAAAATGGAGGCATTAAAGGATTTGGAACAAAATGCAGCAGGTATCGATGTAAGGGTTGTTATCTTGCCCAACAAACAAGATCCTGCAGATTTTATCGGAGCGAACAATATAAATGATTTTCGCGTACTTATCGATAATGCCGAACCTTTTTTCGATTTTTACTTGACGCGTGAGCTCGATAAGCATAATATTAGTGAGATACGGCAAAAAGAGCACGCTGCACTGGCAGGTTTTAAACTTATCGCAACGCTCGATAATCCGGCTTCGCAGAAAGCATATTTAAGCAAAATCGCACAACACCTCGAATTCGATGAAGAAGCTCTCACAGTAAAATTCAACGCAACGTATAAACGAAAAATGTCGACGCGGGTTGAAGCTAAGGCGACAATGCTTAATCCCCAGCAGAAAGCAGAGAGATCGTTTCTCCAGCTGGCAATTCAATATCCAGAGGTCAGAGCGAAGATACCTGCTGAAATGGATGAGAGCTATTTTGTTGCCTCAGCGCACGGACGCCTTTTTACTGTTTTAAAGGAAATGGGCGGGGGTAAATTTGATGCAGGTACATTGGAGAGCCTCGACACAAAGCTCGCATCATATGCAACACAGCTGCTCCTAGCCGATTCGGAATGTGAAGAGGAAAAATTATCTAAATTTTTTGAGGATATTTTGGTATCTCTCAAGGATTTTCACTATAAACGTCAAATTAATAAAATTAAGAGAGAGCTGGAGTCAACGCAGGTCCAGCAATCAAAAGGATACTACGATGAGCTCTTTGAGGAGCTCATCGCGTTAGAAGCAAAACGACGGGATCTACGTTAACGGCCTGTCGTAAATTGATTGGGGGAACGTCTAGAGTGAATGCTCGCATTAATGAGCTTGAAATTCCTGAAGTAAAACAATTGGTGGCCACAGGTCAAGAGAAGGGTATTCTCACAGCCGATCAGATTAATAACGCCCTTGAAACGCTTGATCTTACAAGCGAGCAAATAGACAACATATATACTTACCTCTTCAATACCGGTGTTGAGATAGTTGATATGGCGGATGAGGGCGCAGTCGAAGATGAGCTCGAAGTTGATTTGGATGGAGAAGCACCGATCATTGAACCTGAAGCTGAAGAGGAAGAACCGACTGAGGAGAAGCCCGTTCGTGAGATCGACCTCTCCATTAAATCGCCGACAAATGATCCGGTACGTATGTACCTTAAAGAGATCGGCAAAGTACCGCTGCTAACCGCAGCAGAGGAAGTCGATTTGGCTTTACGTATAGAGGAAGGCGAAAAAGCTGCCGATAGACTGGAGAATGAAGAAGCGAACTTGGCACGCGATGAAATCCGCAAGCTCAGGCGGCTTGAGCGCGATGGTCTGAATGCCAAGAAAAAGCTGGTCGAAGCGAACTTGCGCCTCGTTGTAAGTATCGCTAAACGCTACGTCGGTCGCGGTATGTTGTTCCTTGATCTAATCCAGGAAGGAAACCTCGGCCTTATTCGTGCCGTTGAGAAATTCGACTATCGCAAGGGTTTTAAATTCAGTACCTATGCGACGTGGTGGATTCGCCAGGCGATCACGAGAGCGATTGCCGACCAGGCGCGTACCATTCGAATTCCCGTCCATATGGTTGAGACGATAAACAAACTAATTCGAATCCAGCGCCAGCTCTTGCAGGAGCTGGGGCGCGAGCCTATGCCGGAAGAAATCGGTGATGAGATGGGCTTAACACCGGAGAAAGTACGCGAGATTCTCAAAATATCCCAAGAACCGGTATCCCTTGAAACGCCGATTGGCGAGGAAGAGGACAGCCAGCTCGGTGATTTTATCGAGGATCAGGAAGCAGAAGTTCCGGCTG
This sequence comes from Candidatus Aquicultor sp., assembly GCA_036504445.1. NCBI lineage: Bacteria > Bacillati > Actinomycetota > Candidatus Aquicultoria > Candidatus Aquicultorales > Candidatus Aquicultoraceae > Candidatus Aquicultor > Candidatus Aquicultor sp. The sequence continues at coordinate 211,542 of DASXVE010000024.1, read as the reverse complement.
ATGCGGCATCGTTCTCACTATTACAGGAACAACTGCAGGAAGTGCTCGATACGTTAAGCGAGCGCGAGCGGAAAGTCATCGAGCTTCGTTTCGGCTTGATCGATGGGCATCCGCGCACCCTCGAAGAGGTCGGTCGTGTTTTCGGTGTCACCCGTGAGCGTATCAGGCAGATTGAGTCCAAGACGCTTAGCAAGCTGCGCCATCCAAACAGAAGCGCTAAGCTCAGGGATTATTTAGAATAGAGCGCAAATAAAGTAAATATAGTAATCAGGTAATTCATAAATATTGGATATAAGAAAGGGAGGTCAATAGCCTCCCTTTTACTATGTAGGTTTTGGTTCTTGCGGTTTGTAGGTTGTGCGTAGCCTCACCGCTTTATTTTTTAGGTGATTTCTTTTGTGGCGTTTTCTTTTGCGCATTACCGGCAGATTGTGACTTTCCTGTTGCCGTTGATGTAGTCACAGGGCTTGCTGTACCGGTAGCATCCGTACTTCCAGCCAGGCCTTTCAGGTCGCTGCTCTTCATGCTGTTTTTATCTTTAGGTCGACCCGGACGGAAGACCGTTATGCCTTTTTGCGTGCATTTAACCGGGCACTCGTTCTCACAAATTCCACAGCCGATGCACCTGTCTTCTATTACGTACGGCAGCACGATCATCATTCCGCTCGCATCGTATTTGTTAGTATCTTTCATGTAGATTGCCTTCTCTGGAAGCGGGCACATATTGTAGCAAATCTGGCATCCATGGCCGGCAATCCACGGGTAGCAACGTTTCCGGTCAATAACCGCCTTACCTATGACAAGTTTCTGCTTTTCTTTTAGTGTTATGCTCTCGATAGCGCCGGTCGGACAGACACGGCTGCATGCATTACACGAGTAATCGCACCCTGCTACAGTGAAGTCTAAATGTGGCGTCCAGAGCGATTCGAGCCCGTATTGGACCAACGCAGGCTGCAAAACATTTGTCGGGCACGCTTTAAGGCATTCCCCGCAACGCACGCATTTATTAAGAAACTCGTCTTCGGCGCGTACACCGGGAGGCCTAACAAGCAAGGCATTTTGCGGAAGCACCCTTGCTTTCACGCCGAGCGAGGCAAGGTATGCCGCCGCAACACTTCCACCGATTGCCAGTAGGGCAGTACGCCGTGATGGAATCTCGGTTGAAAGCTCCGGCTTCAATCCCCAAGAGATTGCATGTTGTGGGCATTTCTTCCGGCACTTCATACACAGCATGCAATTGCCGGCATCGGTAGCGAGGCCCTTCTTGGTTACGGCATCCATATCGCAGACTTTTGTGCAGCTCAGGCAGCTAGTGCAGGCCGTTGCCTCCACCCTTCTGCGAAACAACGGAATTTTTCCCAGCAAGCCGAGAAGACCGCCTAGCGGGCATAAGTAACGGCACCAAAATCGTTTGCCGAGTATGTTTAACCCTACAACCAGGATAAAGAGTAGAACAATCCATGAAGTTGCAATGAATGTCCGCGGGTCGCTGTAGACAACCATGCCGTTTAAACTGGTCGTTACCGAATCGGCGAACTTCGAGAGCGATGTGTTAAAGAGTGGCGACATAGTCTTGGAGATAACAACGCTCACACCCGGAAATACTGCGACCGTAAAGGTTCTCGTTAAGAGCACGATCGGATCGAAGACCATCAAAATACTGCTCTTAAACAGACTGAATGCCAGCACTAAGAACAGGGTGATAAGCGGTACGACTTTAAGTATTCTAAATCGCTTTTGCTTAAAGCCGACGACTTTTGCAAGCGGTGAAAAAAGATCGAGCAGCGTTCCCATCGGGCACACATAACCGCAAAAAACTCGCCCAAAGAGCAGGGTAATTGCGACAGTAATAAGTGAGTAGAGCGCGATTCCAACGACCGGCAAGCCGGCTAATGCTGCTGCGATAGCAACTAATGGATCAGAAGCAAGAAAAAGCTGTGTCGGAAACAGCAGGTTTGTTTGTTTTGCGGTAATTCCAAGTAATACGATGAACAACAAAAAGAAAAACGCCTGAATTACTCTTCGGTAATTAGACACCTTAAAGCGCATATAAGTAGTAACAACCTCCTACGTGCACGAATTCCTGCGACTTATGTGCGCCAACCTTTGGTTCCGGCTGATAGTTTGGTAATAAGCGCCTTGGAAACATTATACATCAAGCATGGGGTGAGTTTAAGAGTATCTTGTTGTCGGTGTATCGAGATTGCTATGGAATGTACTAAATATGACGGTGTGATGAACTGCTCGTTGGTCGCGCGCTTACGCCCGGGATGGCTTTATGCATTTAAAGGCAATATGGTCAGAAACGGTGTCCGTCATTGCCATACACGCTTGAAACTTATGGAAATATCTTTTATAATGCTAAAAGTGTGCATCGCGCACAAAAGTGAATATTGCGTCACAACCCGTTCCTCGGTAGCTCAACGGTAGAGCATTCGGCTGTTAACCGAAGGGTTGCAAGTTCGAATCTTGCCCGGGGAGCAAATTGGAAAAAGTGGCTTATCAAAAGCCACTTTTTGTTTCCAGCCCGGTGATTTAGTACGGGTCGATGGCGGAAAAGGTACGGTGGAGGTGCTATTCTAGTTACTTAATCCTGACCTTTTGCCCAAGCGATGATCGGAGCGATGTTGTCTTTCCTGATGCCATCCGCCGAATCCAGCTTGGCAATAAACTTCTATCATACGTGCCCAGTGCCCAGGTGCCTTAAATCAAGATAACCTTCAATTAATAGAGGGTTGGGTTGTCATACTCGATGTCCGTTAGATCCAATTTAATATACGTATACTCCCCGGAATCGAGATGCCAGCTCGCCTGTCCTTTGACTTGGATGTGCATCCCATTTATTGTTCTATACTCGCGGACCGGTGAGTCCGCAATCCATTTCGTCTTAACAAGCTTGCCGCCGCCAACATCGCGGGCTCGTTCAGCGGCAAAGTATATAAGCTCTCCCTTATCGTTAAAAGTGAAAACCCCGGAAACCGTGATGCCGTGATCGGTTATACTAGCTCTCGCGCTTTGTGCATCGATCGGCTCCCACTTGACCTTGTCGCTGACGAACGAGGTTGGGAACCACGACATCTCGCTTAAGTAACGAAGCAGCGAGGCCTTATCCATGTCTTTGCCTTTGGCATTAACCGCGGTGATGGTCGACATTACCTTCACATGCATATTGCCTGTGCCGTTCAGGTACATATCTTGAGCCGACATTGTGAGAAGCGGCGCCATAGTGAGGCTCCCTTTCCATACAAAGCCGGGGTTATCCACAGCAAAGAATTGTTCTGCCTCAAGAGGAATCCAGTTCCCATCCGGTTTTGGTCTCATAAACCCTTTTTGCTTAAGTCTTACGGTTGCTACTCTCTTTTTGCCGATGACTTTGGTGTAGCGCAGGAATCGTTGCACCGGCTCAGGCAGGTCTTTGATGTCTTCTTCTGTGATTACTGCGCGCTCAGCTTTTGGTTGGTCCTTAAATAGCCGTCCGACTTTGCCGTTAAAGGCACGTTTAAAGCTGATATTGCCAATACCGACTACAACTGCTGCTAATACTAGCAGTACGCCCACTCCTATGAGCGCGAGCTTTATAAACAGTGCAAAATTACCCATCGTAGTCCTCCTTCGTCTCATTGCTGATTTGTTGCGAAAGCTCATCAATACCGTCTGATAGCTTTCTGAGTAGTTGTTGCAAAAGCAGTGTTTCCTGGCTTGTTAGATATTGAAAGAGAGCGGCGATATACGCTTTGTCCCCAATTTCTCTTTTCTGCCAGAATTCTTTGCTTTGCAGGGTGGTTGCAAGGCGGGTCACTCGTTTATCGCTTGGGTCGCTTTCAAGGGTCACGAAACCGCGTTGCTCGAGATTCAACGCGATTGCCTTAATGTTCTGATGGGAAGTGTTAAGTTGCCGGGCCACTTCTTTAATTGATGGTTTTCTTTGGAATAAGTTTTCGATAACGGCAAGCACGAGCCATTGTTTGGTAGTAAGATTGTATGGCGCAAGCACCTTATCCAGTAAGGACTCGAGCTTTCGCTCTAATTGAAAGATTTCACCAAAGATTTCACTCATCTCTTGCTGCCAGATACTTTCAGTTTGAGTTGACACAGTGACCCTCCTATTGGGTAATGCATTACCTATAATAGGTAACATACTACCTAAAGGCATCGATGTAAACACTTTTTCATAAAAATATTTCAAACTTTTCAGCAGGGGTTAATGCAAGAAGACAAGTTGCATAAGAGTACGGATATTGTCTCATTGGGACGGTGCTTGGAAAACCCACGGCAAAGCGTGTTTGGAATTTCGAACTATTGTTATTGGGTATAATGATGAGGCGAAATTATGGTTTATATGAAATGGGATGTGTAGAACCTTAAATCATGAAAGGAGATTGTTGTATGGCAAAACCTATCGTTAATCATGATGAATGCATAGGTGACGGCGTTTGCGCTGAGATATGCCCGGAGGTGTTTGAGTTACGCGATGACGGGCTTGCTTACGTTATAAATGAGGATCCTGATCCGAGCCTCAATGATAAGATTAATGAAGCGATTGAAGAATGCCCGGCGGTTGCGATCTCAATAGAAGAAGAGTAGCGCCGGCCAGAGCATATATCTTGAATATTTTAAGAAACCGCTCTATAGGGCGGTTTCTCTTCCACTATGGTGGTGATGTGTGCAATGCTGTTTATCATAGTATTATCTATAGCAGCATTATACCCAAAACGCTTTTTCGCTTTTATAAGCCCGGGAAACAGGCGGCTGCAGTAATAAGCCCTTATCGGCTCCGCTAGAGTCTGATATAATATAAGAGTGCACCTGGAAAACGACTTTAATAAGTCATTTTCCAGTTTCAACCGCCGATTACCACCTGTCGCAAATCCGGTCAACCGCGTGCTTGAAATATTAATAGATAAACGAGAAAAACGCATATTGTGTTTACGACAACCCGGGCAAGAAGAAAGGTGATAAAATACCGGCTGATTTGCGGGAGTTGTCGCTACTGGCGTTTTTCTTAGATTGCAGTTATCAACATGATAAAAAAGAAATGAATAAAATGGCTACATCAAGCAAAAAGACCTTCAACGACGAGGAAACACATATTGTTGACGAGAGCCTTGAAGTCAGCATGGGCGAATCTCAATTTCCTAAGAGGTTCGTCGCGCTGTTTCCCGCCCTTGATAACAGAAACTACAGGTTCTATTTTGCCGGGCAATTAGTGTCGCTCATCGGGACATGGCTTCAGATTGTTGCCCAAGGATGGCTCGTTTTAACGCTGACCAACTCAGCTTTTCTTATAGGTGTTATTGCCGCACTTGCCACCGTGCCCGCGCTGCTCTTTTCTCTTTTTGGCGGCGTAATTGTTGATAGGTTCCCAAAGAGACAGATCCTCATTTTTACCCAGGCGAGTTCGATGATCTTGGCTTTCACCCTTGGAATATTGACGGTGCTGGGCGTCATTGCCGTTTGGGAAATCGGGTTGCTGGCGTTTCTTTTAGGGTCGGTAAACGCCATCGATTCCCCTGCCCGGCAAGCATTTGTTCCCGAGATGGTAGGGAAGGATGTGCTGCCGTCCGCAATTGCTCTTAATTCCGGCACTTTTAACGCGGCGCGAGTCATCGGGCCCGGTATTGCCGGTTTCCTTATATCGGTCGTCGGTACCGGGGGAGCTTTTATTGTTAACGGCCTAAGCTATATAGCGGTAATAATCGCGTTGCTTGCAATACACGTAGAGCCATATGTGCCGAAAGAAGTGCCGCACCCGATTAAAGCCATTAGAGAAGGCATCGCATACTCGTTCACTCACCCGATAATACGTACGCTCCTGATTTTTACCGGCGTAATCTCGATTTTCGGCTGGTCGTACACAACTATTATGCCGGTTATCGCCAGGAATATCTTTCACGTAGGCGCATCCGGTCTCGGCTACCTCTATATGGCATCCGGATTAGGCGCACTGGTGGCGGTAGTACTTATATCTGCTTTTTCCGAGAGAGTGTCCACGATGGCATCCATTATCGGGGGAAACACATTGTTCGCAGTAAGCCTCGCCTTGTTTACGTTTACGTCCAACTTCTCGCTTGCCTTAGTGCTGCTCTTCTTTGCAGGGCTCGGCTTGATAGCTCAGTTCTCAACCGTGAACACGACTATTCAGAACTTGGTATCCGACGAAGTTCGCGGACGCGTGGCGAGCATTTATGTGCTAATGTTTATAGGCCTTGCCCCGCTGGGGAACTTTGAAATCGGGTGGCTGGCCGAGAGGGCGGGCACTGAGACCGCCCTGCGGGTCGGGGCAATTATTGTGTTTCTCTTTGGGATTTTGGTGCTAAGGAATCGACAGAGAGTTAGGACAGCGTATATGCTATATAGAGAAAGAACCTAGGGTTGTAAATATATCTGCAGGAGAAGGAGAAAGCTATGTGGTATTGGGTGTTATTAGTAGTCGGGGTTGGCTGAGGAATTCTCTCGATTCAGGGAGGCATCACAGGTGTGATGCGCCAGGGTATTAACGTAGGATCGGTTGCATCGGTTCTGGCAGGATTGGCTCTTTTCGTCATGGCGTGCTGGGCATACGGACGTGCAGTGGCATAACCGATTCTACTGCGGATAGCAAATAAGCGTACTTATAGTACATTAAAGCAGAAGCGAATTCACTTCTGCTTTTTATATTTTCATATGTATAACCATCCCCTAGATTTGCATACAAACCGAAAGTCAAATATGCTTAAGGTTAATTGATATCTATTAATTATTCTTAACAAATGGTGAAGTTTCTTGGCTAAGGATGACAACAATGGAGTCGCTCTCGCCCGTAGTGCTATTTTTGGTTTCCTTTCCGGAAGCCTCGCTTGTGGCTATACTTGGTTTATCCATATTTGGGATAAAACCAAAGCTGAGCCAGGTACTGTTTATCGGTTTCATACAGGCAATTCTCGGTGATCTAACTAGATTGCTTCCTATTCCCTTTGGCTTTCATACCCTGCTTCAGTTTGTTACTTTCTCAGCGGTTATCTATTTTGCGGTTGCCATCCCGTTTGGGCTCAGCTTTCTGGTTTCGCTGCTGGGATTGATCATCTACGGCGTGGTTGAAGCGATTATCGCACCGCTTTTGTTTTCCATAACAGGGCTCTCTTTTGCCGCGGTTTTTAATAACAGCTGGTATCGCGTCGCCTTCTTCACACCTGAAGCGATCGTTTTGGTCGTTCTTATACTCTTGGCGCTAAAATTCAGCGATAAATTTACAAAGTTCAGAGAGCTCATTGTTAAGCCTGAATCGAATAAGCGGCTTATATCTAACACATCGTTTCCTTTAGTCGGCCTCCTTTTTGCCCAGAGCTTCCTTATGGTGGTCTTATATTTATCGAGCTATATAGCGGTGAGCGAAGATAGTCGCGTGTTCTCAAGCGGTTTTTTCGGCTTCTCGGCCCTTTACATCTCGGTAATTGTTGTGTTGGCGATTTTGATGCTCGTATCGATCAGGCGGACGTTTGCACTTATACAGAAGGAAACTAAAACCAGGGCCGAGCTTGATTCACTGCGTCGCGTTGAAGAGTTGGTAAACACCATTAGAGCGCAGCGGCATGACTTTACCAATCACCTACAGGTTGCCTATGGGCTGCTTGAGGTTGGCGCGCATGATGAAGCAAAGGAATATATCGGGAAAAATGTCTCGGAGATTAAGAGATCGTTAAACCTGGTCAAGACCGATAACGTGGGTGTTACCGCGCTGCTGTTTACGAAAACAGGCTTAGCGGAGGCAAAAAGTATCGACTTTAATATAAACATCGACAGCAACCTCAATCCTCTCCCAATGGGAACGAGGGATATCAACACGATACTTGGAAATCTAATAGATAATGCGTTTGAGGCGGTAAGCAATTTGCCGGTAGATAAGCGTTATGTAGAAGTGAATGTGGTGAAAAACACGAATTTACTGGTAATCGATGTTATTAATTCGGGGCAGCCGATAGATAAAACACTGATTCACAGCATATTTGATCCGGACGTTTCGACCAAAGGCGAAGGGCGAGGCATGGGCCTCTATAGCGTACGAAAGATTATTGAAACATACAAGGGGACGGTTTCCGCGGCAAGCGATAGCGACAAAGTTACGTTTACGGTTCAAATACCCTTTAAAAATTAGAAAACCAAAAGCATAATGCTCCGATATCGAGCAAAACGATAACTCGATCCATGTAGAGGGGATGCAAGGATGTTAAGAGTCATAATAGCCGATGATGATCCTTATATGAGAATCATCTTGCGTAAAGCTCTCGCCCGGATCTCAGATATAGAAGTAGCTGCAGAGGTAGAGAATGGTGAACAGCTCATACAAGCCGCAACCACATCTGCCCCGGATGTCATATTTGTCGATATCGATATGCCGGAAACAGATGGGTTGGAGGCTGTACGCAGGATTTCCACCAACAAGCCCGATACGTTTATTATCTTTGCGACGGGCTATGATTCTTACACCCACGAGGCATTTGAGGTCTATGCCTTTGATTATCTGGTCAAGCCCTTTAATGCCGGGCGCATAGAACAGACAATCGAACGCATAAAAAAAGTAAAAGATGAGCGCAGAGAAGTCGTTCTAGCCGATAAGCAGGCTATAAATCCTGAAAAAGCGGATGCTATGGTATGCGTTAAGTCTAACAACAAGCAATATTTCATTAAGAATCAGGACATAATTCTGGTAACGCGTGTAGGTCGAAAGACTATCCTGTATACCCGGCAAGGGACTATAGAAACCAAACAAACGTTGCAGGATATAGACCGGGCATTATGCAGCCCCCGATTCTTCCGCTGCCACAAAGGCTATATAATTAATGCTGATATGGTTACCGAGGTTCTTCCGTATGGCAATAAGACATACATCGTAAAGTTCGCCGGCACGGACAAAACTGCCTTGATGCCCTTAGACAAAGTTCGAGAATTTCGTGCACGCTATGACAACGCTGTTATGTAATTATCCGGGCGAAACATCGCGCACGCAATAATTACCAAAATATTCCTTAAGCTTACCCCGCTCTTACCCGATATACTTTATACTGGTATATTAGTTTCTTCGTATTATTAACTTAATCTTTACTCAGAAATGCAGTTCAACTTGCTGAGAGCATTCCGATACCATATCAAATATACAGCATGTGTAAGCACATGCTGTAACCATCTCAGCCAGACACAGTACCTTTAATTTGGAGAGTTGCACTGGAGATATAGATGGCCAACATGCAAAGCGTAGCCGCGAATATTTCCCGCTACATTGGCAGCGAGCTAGGTTTCGATCACGAACAAAGAGAAACCGTCCGCTACGGACTCGAGATTATTCTCGGGTCTTTAATCAAGGCTTTGGTAATCCTTATGGTTTCTTTGATACTCGGCATAGTACCATATGTTTTTGCCCTGCTCGCGACATCCATTAGCCTGCGTATTCTTTCCGGCGGCACTCATTTTAGGACGTATATGCGCTGTTTGTCATTCAGCGTGGTAACTACTGTATGCATAAGCTTTGTCGCTATCGCTGCCGCACCTTTTATGGATGCTCCCGATATCATAATAACTATCGCTTTCTCAGCTCTTATCGGGCTCTATTTTATTCATATGTGGGCGCCTGCCGATAACCCTAAGAAGCCTATTAAGGGTAAAGCAAAACAAGCAATGTACCGGCGACTTTCAAGTTTATTTGTTGTTTTGTGGGCGACCCTTATCATTCTGATAACCTTAACCTCACCCGCCATGATGACAATGACGATGTGTCTATCGAGCATCGGCGGCTTTATTCTGCAGATCGTAAGTATCTCGCCTTTAAGCTACCGATTCGGTGGGCTGGCGGAAGACCGTTTAGATTCACTGTACGCACATGGGAGGTGAAAAAAGTGGTAAGTATGATAAAACACCACGTTCTTTCAATGATTGCCGATCTAGCTAATGCGGCGTCCGGGCTCGGCCAAGTATCAGCAAGCTTCTTTATCTGGTATCAACCCGAGACTCCGGAACACTTGAAAGACGCCTAAAACCTGCAAATGTTAGGCATCTAAAGAATAAATGAGGGTGCGTCAAGACGCACCCTCATTTATTTTCTTCCTTTTCAGACACGAATTCTTCCTTTTCAGACACGATGTGTATAAACTAAGTGGCTGTTTGCCTATTATTACTTTAGATACACGATTCAACAGGGCAGGCGTTACAATCAATCAGGGCGTCTTGAAAAGAGGGGGTTTGCCCGGCAAATTATTTGGCGTTCTATACCAAGAGACATGCTACGAAATGTAGATTTGAGGACAGCAATAAATGTTGGCAAAGCGATTTATTAAATCAATCTGGCCGGATTTTTATGAACCTGAAAGCAATCTATATGCTTGGTTAAGGAGTTCTAGCTTGGGAGCGGTCGCCTGGAGTACGTTCGGAGAGCATGTGGTTGATAGCATCCTCGAGGCTATGCCCGGTGGTGCTATCGTTGTCGACAGAAATGGCCGTATCGCGTTTGCCAATTCCCAGGCAGAGGGAACTCTAGGTTTGCAAGGGATGGAAATCCTAGGCCGCAAGTTAAGAGATCTGCCGGTTAAGATAACCGTGCTTGACCTTGATTCACCTCGTGGTGAAGCGCCCCTGGTTTCATCGTTGGTTATCGGAAAACCCGTGCATGATATTGGTTGTATAGTAAAACAATCTGATGGGGCTGCCTCTATCGTATCTGCCTCGATTAGTCCCCTTAAAGGCGATACAGGTGAGCTAGTTGGTGTCGTCCTTACCCTATTCGATCCGATTCGATATGAGGCAGCCCACAGAACTATAGACAGTGTAAAGAGAGAACGTCTAGAAGTAGAACTGGCAGCCGTAAGGGAATTCAGCGATGCTCTAAACAATATCAATATTACGATAAACTCGACGCTTGAGTTCGAAGAAGTGATGAAGAGAGTCATCGTTGACGCAACCAAAGCTATCGGCGCTGAAAGCTCCGCGATCTTGCTGAACAATAATGACGGGTGGGTTGCAAAATATGTCTATGGGCTACCGGACGAGTTTAAGGGCAAGCGGTTTAGTGAGAAGAGTGCTCCGCATATAGCTGTTGCCGTGAAAATAAAGAAGATCGTAACCATTAGCGATGCTTACCATGACGAGCGAGTTAACCCGGATATCGCGCGAACCTACCGGATTCGTTCAATGATCGTTGTTCCTCTCATTGTTAGGGGAGAGCCTATCGGGGCGCTTATCTTTAATTACCATTCAGCGCAGCTCGCGTTTTCCGAGCATCAAATCGATTTTACGACTAAATTATCCGCATCCATCTCGCTTGCTCTAGAAAATGTACGCCGTTATGAAATCGAGCGTGATATTGCAGATACCCTGCAAGAGGCACTCTTAACGGTCCCCGAACACGTGCCCGGGATCAAATTCGGGCATCTCTATCATTCGGCAACCGAGGCCGCTAAAGTCGGCGGCGACTTCTACGACCTCTTTGAGCTCGATGGCGGGCGCGTTGGCATTATTATCGGGGATGTATCCGGAAAAGGGCTTGGGGCTGCGGCATTTACCGCACTTATCAAGAACACCATTCAGGCATACGCTTATGAAAACGGTTCACCGGCTTCGATTGTGGCAAGAGCGAACGACGTAGTGTTAAAATCGATCCCCGATTCGATGTTCGCGACCTTGTTCTTTGGGGTGCTTGATACTAAGACCGGCTGTTTGACGTACTGCAGCGCCGGTCATCCACCTGTTCTGCTTAAGAAACCCAGCCGCAGAACAATACAGCTTGAGACCAACTCACCGGTTGTCGGTATGATGCAGAATCTCACATTTGTTAATAACGAGGTGATCCTCAGACCGGGAGATATTCTAATCGGCTATACCGACGGAGTTATCGAAGCGAGACACGAGGGCCGGTTCTTTGGTGAAGAGGGGCTAGTGCAGTTCATTGAAGGTCTAAAAGACATTAGTGTTGCCAACCTGCCGCAACTCATCTTTAACGAGATTATGAGCCAGACCAGTAGTAGGCTATCGGACGATCTCGCCGTTCTTTGTGTATCCCTCTAAACGCCCGAGCAGTATCCGCCCGAGCAGTATCCGCGCGAGCGCTAAGCCCCTTTCTTATATGTGACGGCCTCGGCAATCTCGTCGTGGATTGAGAGTATCTCGGTCAATGGCTCCTCTAAGGAATCGAGGCTGCTGGGCTGCATTCCGAAGATATATTTTGGGCAGAACCAGGAGACGCAGAGAATCGGGCGTTTCTCGTGTGGCAGCGTGCAACCGGATTTACCCAGATATCGGCAGGGTTTCTGGCTGTTTTGCGCAGAGCCACGCAGATGTGCGAAGGCGCGTTTTACGCTATTTGATAGCATTACCGGGAGATTCAATATTTTCCGATCATAGTGATCTAACGGCTCGCCCATGCCGGCATGGATGAATTGGTCGAAATCGGTATATCGTTCGATTCTTTCCAAGCAGCAACGGCCACATGATCTGCAAAGACTACCATAACCCCCGGTTATATCGCGAATCTTTGAATGGGCGACTTTGCGTTTAGTGTCAAGCGACCGGGCAAGCTGCCGGTCGGGCCGGTCGGGTAGCTCAGGCATCTTGGCTTGCAGATAGTACAGCCTGCCGTTATAGCGCACAAACCAGCGCACAAAAAATAATATATGCTTCTTTGAAATCCGCTGCATGAACTGACCCTGCTTCTTATTAATGCGTCGAAAGTATCCAAGCTAATTAGTTGAGCAGCTCGGTTGGAATTGTCCTCTAAGTTTTTACCCGTTTTCGCACATCCCGTTAGCTCTTACAAGCGCATTTTTATAAAGGGGCGTGAGGCCGAATACGGTACTTCTCCACGCATATACCTTTCGGGAGCAGCAGCCTCAAAACTTACTTACCTTCGCTCGTGGGAACTCTAATTCCCTAGTTACAATGGAATTTTGTTGGGTATAGTCAAATTTATTGAAGCAGAGAATCAACTAATTAGTAAAGTCTAGCGCAATTAATTGCAACAGAGTAGATGAGGTGATGTAGATGAGTAATTTTCCGGCGTTGTTTTCCACTGGCACAATAGACTCGCTAACGACGAAGAACCGATTGATTATGGCACCTATGGTGCGAAACTACGCAGATGAGCATGGATTGGTTACTTCAAAATACGCTAAGCACATTGAGCGCATCGCACGCGGTGGTGTTGGGGCTATGATTCTTGAGGCTTCATATGTCCGCCCGGACGGCAAAGGGTTTGTTAATGAACTCAGTATACATACAGATGATGTTATTCCGGGCTTGAGGCAACTTGCAGACATAGCGCACAGCTACGGAGCGGTGATCGGGCCGCAAATATTTCACGCCGGCCGCCAAACAGCATCCGCAATAATGGGTGTGCAGCCGGTTGCCCCATCACCCATTCCCGATCCGACGGTTAATGAGGTCCCCAGGGCACTTTCTGTGGATGAGATCCATTCGATCGTAAACGACTACGCGCAAGCGGCGCGTCGTGCCAAAGAAGCGGGATGCGATTTTGTGGAAGTTCACGGTGCCCACGGTTATCTCATTACGCAATTTCTCTCACCGTTTAGTAATGCGCGCGATGATGAGTACGGTGGTTCGCTGGAAAACCGGATGCGCTTCGTGTCAGAGATAATCCAGGCGATTAGGGCCACAGTGGGCGCCGATTTTCCAGTAATCGTCCGCATTTCCGGCGAGGAGCAGGTTCCAACCGGCCTAACGCTCGATGACTCAGTGAAGATAGCACAACGGCTAGAAGAGCTTGGCGTAAACGCGATTCACGTTTCGGCTGGAAATTACGCGTCGTTTGACCGGGGAGCTATGATCTCGCCAATGGCAATTCCCGATGGGCCGCTCGTGCCCTTGGCAAAGGCCATAAAAGGTGCGGTTAAAATGCCTGTTATTGCCGTTGGAAAGATACGCACTCCAGAGCTTGCTAATGACATTATTCAGACCGGCAAAGCTGATTTTGTGGCGCTAGGCCGCCCGCTGCTAGCCGACCCGGATTGGCCGAATAAAGCCCTAGAAGGCCGCACCAGTGACATCGATAAATGTATTGCCTGCAACCAGGGGTGTATTACACGGCTGTTCGGGCAGCAAGACGTCTGGTGTACGGTCAACCCGGAAACATCGAGAGAAGAGGAATTCGCACGACCCTTTCCTGAGTCTAAGAGAAAGGTTCTGGTTATCGGGGGAGGCCCGGCAGGCATGGAAGCCGCTAAATATGCGGCCGGCCGGGGCCACCACGTTGTGCTATTTGAACAACTCGATCACCTGGGTGGTCAGCTTGTAGTTGCGGCGGCGCCACCGCATAGGCCAGGCTGGGAAGAACTCCGCCAATATTTGGGGCACGAGATGAATCGCCTCGGGATTGATGTGCGCTTGCAGACAACGGCAACCGCCGATCTTGTCCAGAAGGAAGGCGCAGACGTGCTTGTTGTCGCCACCGGCTCCTCTCCGGTTCGGCCAAGTATTCCCGGTATTAGCGGTGAGAATGTCATTACGAATCGCGATCTTCTTGAAGGTACGATGACCGCCAAGGGAAACGTGGTTGTTGCGGGTGGCGGGTGCTCGGGGGCACAGACCGCAGAATTTCTCGCCGATCAAGGCCACAATGTAACTATTGTAGAGATGCTCGGAGACATTGCAAAGGACGCGGCAGCAGCAGACCGCGATCTTCTAATAGCGCGTTTGCAGAGCAAAGATGTTAAGACGCTTACAAATACAAAGATCATGAAAATTGAAACCGATAAGGTGTTTGTGGAACCCCCGGCACGATCGGAGGTGTTACCGGCGGACACAGTGGCGCTCTGTTTGGGCCAGGTTCCAAATAACGCGATTGTTGGTGAGCTGCGCAAAATTGCGCCCCAGGTAGTGGTAATCGGTGATGCAGTCGAGCCGCGAAAAGTAACGGAAGCAATGATTGAAGGAGCGCGTGCCGGCCTTACGGCAGGGGAGCGTGGCGGTGAGCTGGCAGCATAAAAAAAGGCCCTCTTGGGATATATATTGCTTAGCGCCCGAAAAATGGCTTCGGCAAGTCATCTTTTCTCTTTCTCCAGGTTGTTACAAGCCTTTTATAATCAGCGCTTTTAGATGTATACGAGCCCGGCGCAATAAAGGGGTTCTAAAAATCTAAAAATCTTTATTAAATCTTTGCTATATCCGCTATACGCGGTCGAGTCTGTGGTAAGAATCTGTTATAGCATGTGGCCTTAGCTGCGTGTATGCGTTAGCTTGCACACCGTTCCAAACAATATACTGACGGGAAGCAGCAGCGTTTGATAATTTCAATGTCGGCATACACCTACGGCCAGTGTCTGCGCACGGGTGTTTACTTCAAAGAAAAGGTGGCGAATTGGCGATTAAAGTTTTAATGCTGGGGTGGGAACTACCCCCATATCATTCAGGTGGTCTCGGGCGGGCATGTGAGGGTATGACACGAGGTCTCTCAGGCCAGGGTGTTAATGTCTCGTTTGTCTTGCCAAAAAAACTTCCAGGTGCTCAATATGATTGGATGATAGTTTATGATGCGTCGGAATATGCGATGAGTGATCCCCCTGGGAATCCGGCGGGTGCTGAAGCGTGTCTTGAGACAGTTGCTAAGCAGCAGTGTGCTCTTACCCGTGGCTATGCTGCAGTACCGGGGGCGGCTTTGTGTAGTAGCTGCTTTAGTGAGTTGAGCGGGCATCTCGCGCATATAGGTATTTATGCGCGCGGTGTGCTGGCCGTGGCCGAACGTCAAAGCTTCTCAGCCATTCACGCTCACGAATGGATGACTTTTCCCGCGGCGATTCTTGCTCGTGAAGTCGCAGCACGGCAAGGCAGAAAGGTGCCGTTTATCGCGCATGTCCATGCTACGGAAATCGACCGGCACGACGGGGCGACTATTTACAATATCGAAAAACAGGGTTTACAAGCCGCGGATCGGATTATCGCAGTCAGCGAGCACACCAAATCGGTTATCACTACGTACTATGATATCGACCCCAATAAAATCAGCGTGCTGCATAACGGCATCGAGCCACGGCAACCGGCAGTTCAGCCGAGACATGCGCTCAAGCGGCGGCATAAGCTGGTCCTGTTTCTCGGACGGGTCACATATCAAAAAGGTCCCGACTATTACGTTCGCGTGGCCAAACAAGTTACCGATCGGTATCCAAAAGTAAAGTTCCTGATGGTTGGTTCGGGAGATATGCAGGCTTCGATGATGGAGATGGCTGCCGCCATGGACCTTACAGGGAAGCTACTCTTCAATTCATGGCTTCGAGATCACGACACGGATAAGGCGTACCAGATGGCCGACGTATTCGTGATGCCATCGGTCTCCGAACCGTTTGGCCTCGGCCCCTTGGAGGCGATTCAAAACGGAACACCGGTCATTGTATCGAAGAATTCGGGTGTGGTTGAGGTGGTTAAGAACTGTGTTGCCGTCGATTTCTGGGATATCGAGCAGATGGCTTCTGCAATTCTTAAGCTCCTCGAAGATGAGAAATATGCAAAAGATATGGTGCTCCGGGCGCAGGATGAAATCAAATACTTGACATGGGATAGGGCCGTTCGTAAGTTGCTCGGTATTTACGATCAGGCGGCAAAGGGAGTGGCCCATGCCTAGTGTTTGTCTCTATTTTCATGTACACCAGCCGATGCGCCTTAAGGCTTACGATGTCATAGGTATCGGCAGAAATCCTGAATATTTCGACGATGCCAAGAATGTCGAGATACTGCATAAAGTTGCTACGAAGTGCTATTTCCCGGCAAATAATATCATACGCGAGCTGATCGAACGCTTTGATGGCCGGTTTAAGGTAAGTTACTCGATATCCGGCGTTCTGTTAGAGCAGGCTATGCGGTTCGAACCGCAACTCATCGATAGCTTTCGCGGCCTCGTTGACACCGGCTGTGTTGAACTCGTTGCGGAAACCTATTACCACTCGCTCGCCTCGCTCTATTCGGCTCAGGAGTTCTGCGAGCAGGTACAAGACCATATTAACTTGATGAAAGTGCTATTTGGCAAAGAGCCGAGCGTATTTAGAAATACCGAGCTGGTATATTACGACCACATAACGAAGCTCGTGGAAGAGTTTAACTTCAAGGCTATACTGGCCGAGGGTTGGGATGCTGTCCTCGGCTGGCAAAGCCCAAACTTTGTGTACAGAGCTAAGGATACAGATATACGGCTTCTGCTGAAAAACTACCGGCTTTCTGATGATATCGCCTTCAGGTTCTCAAATAAAAGCTGGGAAAGTTGGCCTCTGAATGTGGATAAATTCTCACACTGGGTGTATAGGGTGAACGGGAACGGCCAGGTAATCAACTTGTTCATGGATTACGAGACGCTTGGCGAGCACCAGTGGGAAGATACCGGCATCTTTGAGTTCTTGCGCCACCTTCCGGAGGCGATTCTAAGGCACCCGGATATGGATTTCGTTACTGTGGGTGAGGAAGCGTCAAGATATGAGCCGGTTTCCGAGCTGTCGATGCCGCACCCGGTTTCCTGGGCGGATACCGAGCGGGACCTTTCGGCTTGGTTGGGAAACAATATGCAAAGGACATCGATACAAGCGCTCTATGATTTAGAGCAACGCGTAAGAGAGACGCGAGACCCCGCACTGCTTAAAGTATGGCGTCAGCTGCAGATATCAGACCTCTTTTATTACATGTGCACCAAATGGTTTAGCGATGGGGACGTCCACAAGTATTTTAGCGCCTATGATCGGCCGCACGATGCGTATATGTACTTTGCCAACGCGCTGGTCGATCTCGCCGAGCGTATCGAGGATTCTTTGGAAAGATCGGAAACCGGTCAGATTGCTTAGTGGCTGGAGGCAGGGATGCGCGCAAGACCATTTTTGTTCGAGGTTTCCTGGGAGATCGCTAATAAGGTTAGCGATCTCTATACCATACTTGCATCAAAATCCGCTTTGATTAAAGAGGAGTATAACGACTATTATTTCTTAATCGGACCGTATTTTGCAGATGTGTCCGAAAGCCGGTTCATTCGGCGGCAACCTCCCGAATTCTTACAGAGAGCCCGGAACGACCTTGCGGCCGAAGGGCTGCGATTTCACTACGGCACCTGGCTTCTTGATTCGGAGCCTCAGGTCATCCTGATTGAATTTACGAATGAACTCGCCCAGCTTGCACAGTTTAAGACATGGCTGTGGGACACGCATCGCGTCGATTCTTTATTCGCCGGTTCTGATTTCGAGGAACCGTTGGCGTTCTCGTGGGCGGCCGGCAAACTTATAGAGTCGATTCGCCATATGGGGGTCAAAAGGGAGTGCATTATTGTTCATGCGCACGAGTGGGCGGCCGGGGCTGCGCTCTTATACGCGCAAGCAGCCGGCCTCGACTGCTCGACGGTGTTTACCGTGCACACAACGGGTGTAGGTCGCAGCCTCGCCTTAGCAGGCGCTACTTTCGGTGAAAATATCGATAGCATCGATGAAGGCTGGGTCGCAGCCGACCCTGGTGTTACCGGCCGGCACACCCTTGAAAAAGCGGTGGCGCTCAACGCGGATGTGTTTACTACAACCTCCGAAGTCACCACAAAAGAGGCCGGGGCTTTCTACGGTCGAAAGCCCGATGTAGTTTTACCGAACGGTTTAGACCTGATGGAATTTCCACGCATGCAAGAGATCGACAATGCGCACCACAAAAACCGCACGAAATTGGATGAATTTGTGCAGTATTACTTCTTTCCACGTTACTCGTTCGACCTTGATAAGACGCTGTTTTTCATCACTGCCGGCCGTTATGCGTTTCACGAAAAAGGAATCGACCTCCTTATCGATGCGCTGTCTGCGCTCAACCAGAGGCTCAAGGAAGAAGACAGCGACACAACAATCGTAGCGATGTTGTTCATGCCGGCGGCTAACTCGGGTGTTAGCGACCAGGTGATCGAAAACAAATTCAGGCACCAACAGATTATGCAGATTATCGGTAAGGAAGCAGAAAAGGTCTTAAATCGTATTGCTCGCGCTTACGGTGGCGAGCATGCTTTCGATAGCGAATGGATTCTTGGCAAAGAATTTCTAGAGCAAGTTCCCGTGAATCAACGGCGTCTGAAGCGAGGCGGCAACCCGCCGCTCGTTACGCACGATCTACCCGATGCCGATCGGGATGCGATACTGAGCGCATTTAAGCAAAAAGAATTATTGAACGCCGCTGGCGATAGGGTGAAGGTGGTATTTTACCCGGCTCAATTATCAGGCGGAGACGGTCTTTTGGATATGCAGCTTTTTGATGTGATGGCCGGGGCGGATCTTGGCGTATTTCCATCGCTCTATGAGCCGTGGGATTATGCACAGCTTGAGGCAGGTGCGCTTGGGCTGCCTTTGATTACGAGCGATCTTTCCGGGTATGGGCGTGCGCTCAAGCGTATCGGTGCGGACAATGGAGCGAACAAGAAGCTCTCCGGCACCAATGTGATGAACCGTGATGCTAGCAATTACGAAGTGCAGCTAAAAGAGCTATCGTCGATCTTATATAGACACGCTATGCTGGAGGATGCCGAGCGCTTGCAGCTGCGTCTTCACGCTCAGACGCTCGCCAAAAATTTTGATTGGAGACTGCTTATGAAGTATTACTTTCAAGCATATGCGTTTGCGGTCGGTGGAACAAAGCTGGGGGCCGCGTAAGAGTGTGACGGTCGGTCTAAAAATTCGGGGTTCTAAGCTGATATGACGCAGTTCTTGCCGTGTGATTTGCCTTTGTACATAGCGATATCGGCTTCTCTGATAATGTCATCTAGATCTGACTTCTCATCATTGTATTCGCTGACGCCGATGGTAACCGTCAGCGACACCTTCTTGTTTTGATAAATCAGAGGCATACTTGCAATTATTTTGCGAAGCCGCTCTGCGACACGTTGCGCCAGCTCTTTATCGGTCTCCTTAAGGAGAATCAAGAATTCTTCGCCGCCCCACCGGGCGACACAATCCATGCCTCACAATTCAGAGGAGAAGGCATTGGCGATAGACGACAGAACGAAATCTCCAAAATCGTGGCCAAACTCATCATTGATGTGCTTAAAGTCATCGATATCGGTTATCAAAATAGAGAACGGTTTGTGGTTTAGAGCGAATCGCATTTGTTCGTGTTTTAGTTTCTCGATCATATGACGTCTGTTTGAAAGCTTTGTCAATTCGTCAACACGCGACATACGATCGAGTCTCGCCTCGGCGGCGACAGCCGCCTTACAGTAATATTGAGTTACGGTAGAGAGCAAGATAAAGAATATTGCATAGTTAGAGAAGTTTACCAGGCTTAATGTCGTTGTGCTGATACTATAAACCGCAGTAGCTTCTTGCATCGTTAATGACATTGCTTCATATGCCGCAACAGCTAAAACCGATATTGAGAGCTTTTGCGCCATTGTCGAACGGGAACTATAGAAGATGAGAGGGATAAGCGTAATTACGTAGATGTGAAAACCGCTATTCCAACCGACGTAGTAAGTACTCAATGCCGAATGCACGATTATCTCGAGCATTCCTGCAAAGGCTGCTATGTTGTCGTAGCCTTTGCGAATCATGAAATAACTTACTATATACAGGGGACAACTCACAAATACGTTAAACAGTACTAATGCCTTGATCCCGAGCAGGTAGAATATAATAACAAACGATATGTGTGCTAAGAAAGCAAGTAAATAGCAAGCAAGCATTACCGTAACGTACCGGTAGTGCTTAACGCTTACATTTTGTGGTACTTTAAAGATATTGCTAGCGAATTGAGAGAACACCTAAATCAGTCCCAAACATTATCTACGTATTATACTTATCGTCAACTTATTATCAATACTATAGCCTAGAGGACTAATTATCTGCCTTTTCTTGAGCGAAAAGCGCCTTTTGGTCAAGACGCGGTGATCCAAAAAGCAACGAGAGGGCGTTTTCAGCTATCCCTGGAGAAGTTGCACGCCAAAGATATTTAATCTGCTTGCACATGAGTGTATGGTCTTGACTTGGATATGGGCTAGGTTCATGCTTACATTATAATCTAGTAACATGTAGAATATTTATTATGTCAGTACGAAATGCCCTGCTAGGGCTATTAGGACAGCGACCGTGCCACGGCTACGAGCTTCATGCGGCATTCGAAGCCGTGGTGGGTGGAGAGGAGATTTGGGACGTTAAACCGGCCCAGATTTATACGACGCTGTCGCGATTAAAGGAAGCAGGGCTGGTTATTGAAAAGGCGATTGATCAAGACGGAGGCCCGGAAAAACGCGTCTTTGAAATCACTGCAGAGGGGCAGTGGGAGTTAAACAATTGGCTCGCCACGCCGGTTATAGGCAAGCATCAACGCGATGAATTCTTCGTCAAGCTTATGATCGGCTTGGCAACGAAGGCAGTAGACCCGTGCACGATCATCTACACGCAACGCGCCAGCTTTTACCAAGAGCTGCACGACGTGACCGCGCAACGAGGTACGGCGGATCCAGCGTCTGAGCTGGCGCATATATTGATGCTCGATAAGGCCGTCATGCATCTTGAGGCGGATTTGCGGTGGCTCGATATGATTGAGGCGCGTATTGAAGAGATACGTCGGCAACCGCTCCCCGAACCGGAACCGCGCCCGCGCGGGCGCCCGCGTAAAAGGCAACAATAATTCTTCTACGAACCGACAACCATTCTTTGGAGGTGCATACCTTGGCAATTGTAGAAACAACAGAGCTTACTAAGGTCTATGGAAAGGACGAAACCGCCGTAATTGCACTTAACGCAGTAAATCTGCGGGTAGAACAGGGAACATTCGTCGCTGTTATGGGGCCGAGCGGCTGCGGCAAATCGACGCTGCTTCATCTCATCGGCGGCTTGGATAAGCCGACGTCGGGACAGGTAACGGTGGATGAGCACGACATAGCTCAGATGAATGATACGCAGCTAACCGAGTTGCGACGTCGCAAGATGGGCTTTATATTCCAGTATTTCAACCTTATACCGGTGTTGAGCGCACTCGAAAATGCGGCGTTGCCGCTCACGCTCGATGGGGTCAAGCAATCTGAAGCGCTTACACGAGCGGCTGAATGGCTCGCACGTATGGGACTGGAGGATAGAATCAACCATAAACCGGATGAACTCTCCGGCGGGCAGCAGCAGCGCGCCGCGATTGCCCGCGCTCTCGTCGCCGAACCAGCTCTGGTATTAGCGGATGAGCCGACCGGCAACCTCGATACCAGGGCTTCCGATGAAATCGCGCTCTTACTCAAGCAAATTTCTGAGCAATGGAATCGTACGGTCGTTATGGTAACGCACGATCCTCGCATTGCCGCCCACGCCGATAAAATCATCTTCTTAAAAGACGGCTCGATCGTCGATGAGACCCGGTTGTCGCATAACGAGCAGGACGATGAAAATACTGTGCGTGAAAGGATGGGGCGTCTATGAGTTTTACCGTTAAACTCGCACTTAAGTATCTAATTGCGCGCAAGGCACGCAGCTTTTTGACAACGCTTGCAATCATTTTTGGCGTAATGATTATTTTTGGTCTTAACGGTGTGCTGCCAGCCGTCGAGCAGGCGTTTCTACAAAATATGTCGGCTTCAGCGAATCAAGCGGATATAACGGTCACGAGCGAGACGCAGGGCGCCTTCGATAGCAGCGTGGCAAAGAAGGTTCTCGATGTTTCCGGTATCGCTCATGTCACGTCATTGCTGGTTAGGCCGGTAATTGTGCCCACGGCTCAGGCGCCGCGCACCAAAGACGGACAACCGGTGGCCTCGTTCATGCTAAACGGTATCAACCCGGAGAGCATTACAGCCGTGCTTCCGTTAAGAATCACGCAAGGCCGGCCCCTTTCGTCCAGTACGAGAAAGTGTATGCTTATTTCAACCAACCTGTCGGACTCAACCGGTCTGAAGGCCGGCGATACACTCACGTTACCCTCAGGTGCGGGAGAAACTAAGTTCTCAATAGTTGGGCTTGTGGAGGCGCTTCCGTCACCCGGTGCGGAAAATTTATACGTGCCCATTAAAGATGCGCAGGCGCTGTTCGACCAGCCCGGCAGGATCAATGTGATCGAAGCCCAGGTAAACCCCGGTGCCGACCGCAAAACGGTGCAAAAAGCAGTCCTTAAAGCTCTTGATGGTGGGTATAAGCTCGGCGGAGCTGAGACGGGTAGCCAGTATTTGTCCAGTGCTAATCTGAGTAAGACCTTGTTTACCATGTTTGGCGTGCTGGCTCTTGCCATGGGTGGCTTTATTATTTTCAATACCTTCCGCACGATTGTTACGGAACGGCGCAGGGATATCGCAATGCTCCGCGCGATTGGCGCATCACGCCGCACGGTGCTGGGGCTCATTCTTACCGAGAGCTTGCTGCAGGGTGTAATCGGAACGGCACTCGGCATTGTCGCCGGGTATCTAATGTGCGTCGGGATTCTCGCCGCAATGCGGCCGCTCCTTGAGAGCTATACGCATATCGTGGTAGGCGGACCGGTCTTTTCAGCGACTACGTTTGTAGCTGCTGTCACTTTGGGTATCGGTGTGACCGTGCTTGGAGGGATCGTGCCCGCTCGTTCGGCGAGCCGTGTAGCGCCGCTCGAAGCATTGCGGCCGCCTACGGCGGAGACCGAGCGCAAGCAAATTAGCAGGGGCGTTATTGCCGGTATCGTATTAATAGGTATCGCCGTAGTGGGCCTGGTTTCACGGAACCTCGGTCTGGCATCGTTAGGCGCCTTGTTGTTTCTTGCCGGTCTGGTGCTTGTAGGACCGGCACTGGTAAAGCCTATTTCATCGCTCTTTGCGCGGCTGTTTGCAATCGCCTTTGCACGGGAAGGGCAGATCGCCGAGGGCAATGTGGCACGACATCCAAAACGCGCCGCTATTACGGCTTCGGCACTGATGATAGGTTTAGCGATTATCGTTGCGCTTGCCGGCATGATAGCAACGCTATCGGCGGGATTTACGACATATATCGATAAGAGCTTGCGCTCGGATTATATTCTAATGCCGCAAGCGCTGGTGCTCGGAAGCGGCAATGTTGGGGCCGGACCCAGCCTTAAAAAGAAAATTCAAAGCGTACCCGGCATCGAGGCGGTAACCACGATACGTGTAGCGACCGCGAAGGCCGGTTCGGCCGAACTTCAGGTCATCGGCGTCGACCCGGTTGAGTATCCGAAATCGTCGGGTCTCGAATTTTCGGCAGGCGACCCCGCCTCTGCCTATCATGAACTGGCGACGGGGCGCACGATGATTGCAAACGGTATTTTTGCGAGCCGGAAGGGTGTAAAGGTGGGCCAGAATGTAACGTTACAAACGCCGCAGGGGCCCGAAACGTACAAGGTAGTTGGAATCGGAATGGACTACCTTAATGCCAAGATCGCCACCGGCTATATTTCGCAGGCTAACCTTAAGCGCGATTTCAACGAGATCACCGATTTACTCATCATGGCGAACCGGAAAGCGGGGGCAAACCCGGCGCAGGTGAAGGCCTCCCTGCAGCGTACTGTAAAAGATTATCCGGCGTTCACCCTGTTCTCCATCAAGGAGTTTCGCGCCACTCAGAAGAGGACTATAGACGGCTCACTCATGTCCTTCTACGTTTTAATGTTGATGTTTGCAGTCCCATCGCTCATCGCGCTGTTGAATACACTGGGTATCAACGTGCTGGAGCGCACGCGTGAGATCGGGATGCTGCGCGCTATTGGCGCCACCCGTCGCCAGGTGCGGAAGCTGGTTGTCGCCGAAAGCATTTTGCTCTCGATTGTCGGCATTTCGTTCGGAATTCTTTCAGGCTTGTGGTTGGGCTATATACTGGTTAGCGCGATGAACGTCAGCGGTTTTCAGTTGCCGTACTTCTTTCCGTACGCCGGTATTTTGCTTACTGTAGCTGTTGGGCTTTTGATTGGTGTCGTGGCGGCTCTCGGGCCTGCCCGGCATGCGGCACGGCTCAATATTGTCTCGGCGCTGCAGTACGAATAAACGTTTACATAAAAGCAAATACGGGTGGATCAAGAATAGCGGCTTAAAAGAGCCGCTATTCTTTTATTAAGAGACATTGCGTTAGAAACAAATTGCAATCTTCGGCATCCTCGGCTTCTTATGCTTATGGAATTTACGTCATCGAGCGGGCATACAACGTGCTGTACCTGCTGTATATGACCGTATTCGGGCCTTCTTTCTGGTCGCTGGCCTGTTTTAGATATCAGGAGTCTTAGGACAAACCAGGAAACGGCAGTTACGCCATCGCTACAGAGGCTACTGCAAACTGGCTGTTGTACAGTGAAGCATAAAACCCGTTTGCTAAGAGCAGTTCATCGTGATTGCCCTGTTCAACGATATTGCCATCATCAATGACGAGTATTAAATCGGCATCTCTAATGGTCGACAGCCTGTGTGCGATAACAAAGCTCGTTCTGTCTTTCATAAGACTGTCCATCGCTTTTTGTATGAGCAATTCGGTTCGCGTATCGACCGAGCTTGTGGCCTCATCGAGAATCAGAATCGGTGGACCTGCTAGCATGGCTCGAGCTATCGTGAGAAGCTGCTTTTCACCTTGCGAGATATTATCCGCCTCTTCGTTGAGAACCATATCATAGCCGCTCGGCAGCGAATGTACGAAATGGTCGACGTGGGCAGCCTTAGCCGCGGCAATAATCTCATCATTGGTCGCATTGAGGTTGCCATATGCGATGTTTTCCTTGATGGTGCCGTTAAAGAGCCAGGTATCCTGTAAGACCATTCCAAAGATACTTCTTAAATCAGCACGCTTCATGTCGCGGATGTCGACACCGTCAATCTTGATCGAGCCTTTATCGACATCGTAGAAGCGCATCAGCAGGTTAACCAGTGTTGTTTTACCGGCGCCGGTCGGGCCGACAATCGCCACTCTTTGACCCGGTTCTATATTTGCGCGGAAGCCTTTGATGACGGTTTTTTCCGGGTCATAGCCAAATACAACGTTGTCGAATTCCACGCCACCGTTAACTTTTGCAAGCTCAACAGGCCTTTCGGTTTCCGGGATCTCTTCGTCTTCGCCGAGGAACTCAAAGACGCGCTCGGCTGAAGCTGCGGTTGATTGCAGCACGTTGGCAACGTTTGCCATCTGTGCTACCGGTTGGTTGAATTGACGCACGTATTGAATGAACGCCTGGATATCACCGATATTGATAGTGCCTCGCACTGCAAGCCAGCCGCCCAGCACGGCAACGCCGACGTATCCCAGGTTGCCGATAAAGTTCATAATCGGCCACATGAGACCGGAGAGGAACTGCGATTTCCACGCGCTGCCGTAAAGCTCTTTGTTGATAGCCTGAAAATCTTCGACGGAGCGTTTTTCGCCGTTAAAGGCCTTAACGATTTTATGCCCGGCGTACATTTCTTCGACGTGCCCGTTGATTTTTCCAAGCGTTACTTGTTGATTCTTAAAGTGCTTTTGCGACCTCTTAACAACCGCGCCGATAAAGCCGAAGCTGAGTGGAAGAATCAGGAACGTGACCAGCGTCAAAAGCCAGCTTATCGAGAACATCATTCCCACGATACCGATAATCATGGTGATCGAGGTCACGATCTGGGTCAGGCTTTGATTGAGCGTCTGGTTCACGGTATCTACATCGTTCGTAACGCGACTCAGCACGTCGCCGTGTTTTTGTGTGTCGAAGTATTTAAGCGGCATGCGGTTAATTTTTGCGGATATGTCTTGCCGGAAATTATACGATGTTTTCTGCGACACGCTCGACATAATCCAACCCTGGATGTAGCCGAAGAGCGCGCTCAACACAAATAAGCCGATCAAAAGCAGGGCGTAATCCGCAATTTTATTAAAATTGATACTCGGACGCTTGGAAAAATCGAGCGTTTTAATTTTATTGAGTTTGTCGGCCGGTATCTTCTTAAGCACGGCCGGTGGTGCTTGTTTTATGATATCCGCGCCGGTTGTGCCGGGGGGAATCGACACACCCTTCGGTAGCTTCGAGGTAACCTGATCGTAGATGACGATGTTGGTGTAGTCTTTGACGACCTGGTTGGTCATATCTCCAAGTATTCGGGGGCTCACAATTGCAAAGCCGGTACTTGCTATCGCAAAAACGAGCACAAGAATTATTGAAGCCCAAAATGGCCGCATATATTGTATGAGGCTACCCATAGTGCCCTTGAAGTCTTTGGCTTTCCCGCCCGCCATCATATGGCCGCCGCCGAAGCCTCCGCCAAATGGTCCTCTGCCAGGCCCAGCCCCGGCACTACCCGGACCGCCTTTGCCGCGAGGCCCTAAAGGTTGTTGTGTGGTTTCAGTGTTTCTATCGCTCATACTAAATCCTTCTCCACAAGCTGTGATTGTTTGCCGTTATCGCTATTAACTATGCTGCCGGCTAATTCTTCTTCAGATAACTGCGACGATGCAATCTCTTCATAAACGCTGCAGTCTTTCAGCAGCTCTTTATGCCGGCCTATGCCTACGACTTTGCCTTCGTCAAGGACGATAATCTTGTCGGCATTCATGATTGTGCTTATCCTTTGCGCGACGATGAGCACTGTCGAATTCTGTGTCTCAGCGCTGAGCGCTTCTCGTAATGCGGCGTCTGTTTTAAAATCGAGTGCCGAAAAGCTATCGTCAAATATGTAGATATCCGGCTTTATAATCAGCGCTCTGGCAATTGAGAGGCGCTGCTTTTGACCGCCGGAGACATTGATGC
The DNA here is from genome assembly GCA_036504445.1 of Candidatus Aquicultor sp. Taxonomy (NCBI): domain Bacteria; kingdom Bacillati; phylum Actinomycetota; class Candidatus Aquicultoria; order Candidatus Aquicultorales; family Candidatus Aquicultoraceae; genus Candidatus Aquicultor; species Candidatus Aquicultor sp. The sequence continues at coordinate 183,927 of DASXVE010000024.1, read as the reverse complement.
CACCCTGCGAAATCGGCGTTTCGAAATGCTCTTCAAGCTGCTCGATGAATTCATCGGCTTGGGCGGTATTTGAAGCTTTGCGTACCTCTTCATCCAAAGCTTCCGGCGAACCGTACGAGATATTGCTGCTTATCGTTCCTGAGAACAAAACTCCCTTTTGCGGTACGTAGCCGATTTTCTCGCGAAGACGTTCTTGCTTTACTTCACGGATATCGACGCCATCCACGAGCACCTGGCCGGCGGTTACATCATAGAAACGGGGGATAAGGTTAACCAGCGTCGACTTTCCGCTTCCGGTACTGCCGATAAATGCGGTAGTTTCCCCAGGGTATGCCGTAAATGAAATATTTTGTAAAACCGGGCTATCGGCGCCGGGATACGAGAATGTCACGTTGTTAAACTCGACAACGCCTTTTTTATCTTCAGCAAAAGCAACCGGATTGTACGGGTCGTTAATGGCCGGTTCGGTCTCTATAACTTCGGCCACTCGTTGCCCGGACACCGAGGCGCGCGGAACCATTATAAATATGAGCGAAATCATTAAGAAGGACCAAATGACTTGCATGGCATACTGCATAAAAGCTATCATGTCGCCGATCAAAAGATTCCCGGTACCTATCATATGCGATCCGATCCACACGATGCCGATCGAGGTAAAGTTAAGCAGAAGCATCATCATCGGCTGCATAACGACCATTAAGCGGTTTACGAATAGGTTGATTCTCGTAAGTTCGGTATTGGCCCGCTCGAATTTTTCTTGCTCGTGTTCTTCGGTATTAAAAGCCCTGATGACGCGAAGCCCTGTTAGGTTTTCCCGCGTCACTAAATTAAGCTTATCAACCAGTTTTTGGAGGAGCTTAAATTTCGGCATGGCAATAGAGAACAGAAGCACCATCATCCCGATAATTATGGTAACCGAGAGAGCGATGATCCAGGTCATCGACGGAGCCATGCCGTACGCTTTAAATATGGCGCCGATACCCATGATGGGCGCCGCAAGCACCATTCTGAACAACATGATCAGCACCATTTGTATTTGCTGGATATCGTTGGTTGAGCGTGTTATAAGGGACGCCGTTGAGAACTTATCAAATTCAGTGAGCGAGAAACTCTCTACCCTTGAAAAGACCTTCTCGCGCAGGTTCATCGAAAAGCCGGTTGCGATCCGCGCCGCCAGGAAACCGACACCGATAGAACATGCCGCGCCCAGCAGGGAGATGAGCAGCATCCAAAAGCCTGTGGTAAGGATAAGGCTTGTATTTTCTCCGACGATACCATGGTTCACGATTTTGGCCATGTAATCCGGTAACTGTAAATCTGCCATTACCTGGGCAAACACTAAAACAAAAAGTGCGACAACAGCCATTGTGTATGGTTTCAGATATTTTACTAATCTCAGCATTGTGCGCTTTACTCCTATTAATTAACCTTGCTTACCAACTTCGAATAAGTTATCCAATTGTAGAGGTTTCATTGTTGTGCGAGCATATGTGCTGCTTAACTTTGCCTTCATGCTCCAAACTTTCTTTGGCAGCGCCGGTTTGTTTTACGTACTCAGTAATTTTTGTAATTAAGGCGACGAATGCAGCGCTATCCTTGTCACCGAGATACTCCACAATTCCACGGATTTCTTCTAGGTGGATTTTTCTAAGACTATCGACGGTTTCCTTACCCCGCTCGGAAAGGCTGACAAGAACGACTCGCCTATCATCGGGCGATGGCGTTCTAACCACTAAACCTTGTCCTTCGAGCGAATTAATATAATGGGTCACGGCCGCCAAGGTCACATTTAATTCTTTCGCGGCTTCTGAAGGCTTCACCGGAGCCCCGTTGTTAAGGCTGGCTAGAAGCAACAGAAAGAACTTCTCGGCATTCTTCAAGCCCGAATTATCTCTTACTATTAAGGTTGTACGCCGAAATGTTTTTAATGCGTGTGCAAGTTCGTAGGCGTGTTGCATAGTCTGTTCTTTATTCACTCTTTTACCTTTGAAGATATATCATGCGAAACATTAATATATTATTTACTAAATAAACTATTTAGTCTTTAAATAATATTTTAAGAGATACGGTTCGTCAAGATACAAATCAGCTCAAGAGGCATGAGCTGGCCGCACATATATTGAATCTTTAGACGTTTTTTTTATCTATCGAAGCACGTATGATTACCATACTGACGAAGTATGAAAAGAGTAGAGCATTGAATCCAAGGCTTAAGCTGTTAGTCATGGTCGTGTCCACGACCATGCTTTGTGCCTCTAGCACACAGCATGGTTACCAGCATTTTTCTTTGACGGGCACCTAGCTTTCCGCCCGGCAACAAACAATACAAGCGCTTTGCGTTTCGCAGTTTTGGGTAAAAAATAAGTAACTTTAATCCCGTGAGGTCGCTATATGAAATCTGGCTCACGCCGTCTACTAGTAATCGTAGGTAGTGTAATTGTCGTGGTTGTTGCGCTTCTTGTCACCGCTATGTTTGCGACATCGAACCCACGCTTTTGCAACACATGCCACGAGATGAACAGCGGCTATAATGCCTGGCGAGTTTCCTTTCACAGTAAAGTCGATTGTGAAGCGTGCTATCTTAACCCGCGGCCGGTTAATTTTGTTATCAGTAAGGTACAGGCGCTGAGCGAGGTCTACTATCATTTTACGAACACATACCAGAAACCGATAAACAAGGACAGTCAGCTTAGTAAGACGATGCCGTCATCTGTTTGCACGCCATGCCATAAGCCCCCGGCACGCGTAACGACCAAAACGCTCATCTTTGTGCACCCGCAACACCTTGAGGAGGGCCTCACCTGCGCGTATTGCCACAACAGGATCAGCCACGGGGTATTCAATGGATATCGGACCTGAATCAAGATGTCGGTTTGCATTGATTGCCATAAACGAAGCGAAGATGCTTCCACGAAATGCAATACGTGCCATCCGGCGGATTTCGTGCGAACCCATCCCACACTGCCGCCACCGTAAGGCAGGGGCAAATGCACCCGATGTAAGATAAAGATTAGATGCAACACAGGGAGGCGTACGCCTCCCTGTGTTAATTAAGTCTCTATTGTATTTATGCAAACTATCCGTTTGTAACGCAAATTACGGCAACCGCCCGGCTACTATTGCCGCTAGTTTCTTCTCGGCTTCAAGTGTGGCCTGCTTGTCTTTTAAGGTTGCGCTTACATTAAGCTCGACGTCTCCCTTAAGGACATGAACGCCGGCCGGTTCTTGCTCGAGGTTGCCGAACCAGTAAGCGGAATCCCCGATACCAGGAATATCCTGTGTGGTTTTGGCTTGGGCTTTGCTATCGTTGAACAGCTTTGCGGCCGTATAACCGGTTGCCTTGAGCTGCGCATCCATCCCGGCAGTTTGGACGACCGAGAGCTGCGCAAACTCAACGGACATCTCATTTGCCGATCCGTAGAAGATGATTTTCTGGCCAGAGGATTATCCTCTGCTGCAAAAGTGCGGGCATTATCCCTGGCTTGAACGTGAGGCGAAAGATAAATTCTATGCGATCATCAGGCAAGAGCTATAACTGAATAGCCAGCACATGGTTAAGTATCAAGCGCACAGTTGGTAGCCAATCGGTACAAGAATTCAGACTTATGCTTGAGTACAGCGGAAGCGGCTAGGTGCATCCTTTTATGGGAATATCGGAGGTAGCTGAGTCCGGTGATCGCTGCCGGTAACCTCGGTCAATCAAATTAAACTCACCAGAAAACCAATAGCTACTGTTCCGCCTCGATTCTACTTCCAAACCCAATTAAGGCCCCACGGTCTTTTTGGGTAGTAATAAGTAATAACGCTCGAAAAGCGACCGGCACAGCGCGCTGGTGGAATAGAGGCCGGTGGAAGGAGTGGCACATGGATGATGTGATATTCGGTGGCAGATACCGTGCAACTGAAAAAATTGCTGTTTTTGACGGTAAGGAAACCTACACGGGGGCCGATGAAAGCGGCGCGCCTATTGTACTCAAAACGATAGTGCTCATGCAGACCGATGTCCAGGACCGGCTCTTGAGGGATGCCGCGGTACTAGCAGAGATTTCTCACGCAAACGTGGGTCGCGTGTATGGTTCCGGCAGGGAAGGCGCTGAGTGCTGGGTGGCGCGAGAATACGTCCCGGGAAGTGATTTAAAGACGGTTCTCGTAGACGATGGGCGTCTCGGGCCCGTCACAGCCGCCTCATATGCCGCCCGGGCATGTGACGCCCTCTCCGCTACGCATGCCAGAGATGTTGTGCATGGCGATATTAAACCGCAAAATATCATACGAACGCCTCAGAATCATATCAAAGTGGTTGATTTTGGTTTTGGGGCTATAACATATGACACTATTGCTTCTGGCGGCGCACTGCCAGAAACCGCTGATTATATCAGCCCGGAGCAAGCACAAGGGTACCTTCCATCCCCGGCATCGGATGTCTATTCACTCGGTGTCGTGCTTTATGAACTTACCACCGGCACGGTACCGTTTAGAGGAGATACTGCCAGGGATACTGCCGCTATGCAGGTCGATACTATTCCGGTGAGGCTACGGCAGATCAACGCAGGTATCCCGGCAACGCTGGAAGCCATTATCCTGCGCGCCATGGCGAAGCAGCCAACCGATCGCTACAGGTCGGCCGAGGAAATGCGCCAGGATCTTGACAGGTTTATTGAAGAGCAGGAAATTCCGAGCACGCCACCCAGGCGGCCTATCTGGCCGTGGGTCATTGGGGCAATCGCCCTGGTGCTGCTTATCGCGGGGGCAGCGTATGCAATAATCGGACGTACCGGCACCATACCTAACGTTATCGGCGAAACGCAAACGCAGGCTGAAAGCACAATCAATAACGCCGGGTTCTCCGTTGGCAACATATCGCAGCTTGCAACAACGACGGTTCAGCCGGGAATCGTTTTAAAGCAAACACCCGGAGGGGGTACAAATGCGCGGTTAGGTTCAGCGATCGATCTAACCGTCTCAGAGGGGCCACAACCGGTGGCTGTTCCCGATGTAACCGGGCAAACCGAAACCGATGCGGCAACGAGTTTGCAGGCTGCCGGGTTTACCGTGAAGACGGTTCAAGCCTTCAGTGACACAGTCCCGACCGGCAGCGTCATATCGCAGTCGCCTATAGCGGGGGCATCGGCAAACCCCGGCTCTATGGTAACCATTACGGTATCAGAAGGCCCAACACCGTCGAGCACAACTACCTCGAGCACCACGTCCACAACTATCCTTCAAGTAACGGTGCCGAATGTGGTCGGGCAGAGCCAGGCTGCTGCAACGTCGACGTTGCAGGCTGCGGGATTTATTGTGAGGGTCAACCAAGCCTTTAACGATACGGTTCCGGCAGGAGGAGTTATTACGCAAGCACCGACGGCGGGAAGCTTAGCTAACAGCGGTTCAACCGCCACGATAGTGGTATCGAGGGGCCCGGCCCCGACGAGCACAACATCTAGCACATAGACGCAGCATACATAATGGGCTAAGTACTCTTTTGCAGGGCAAGAGCTAAGGCAAGGATAATCGAGATTGAGCTAGTGAAGACCGCAAGGACGATTTACATATTTACGCAGCTTCTTGAGGAGCTTCCGGGTGTGGGGCCCCCTCTTCCTCAACCATCGCATCTGCAATCCAGCGTGTTCCTGGATAAGCCCCGAGAACCGCTTCTACCGCCAGCGTAAGCGGTACTGAGAATAGACCGCCGAGCATGCCAAACAGGTAAGCCCACACGACAAAGGAGACGATGACCGTAAGAGGTGTGAGGCTTAGCAGTTTAGCCTGGACTTGGTTAAACTCGGCATAAAGAAACAATATGAGCACAACGCCTACTATTATAATGCCAAGAATTAAGAGAAGCACTGAAACAAAGAATGAGAGGCTCTTTCTCTGCGGCCAGCGTAGAACGGCGGCAATAATAATCGCCAAAAACCTGCCAAACTATAGGTGCTAGGACCGGATTTGCAGCTTTAATGCCAGCTCCAACGATTATGATACTAGCAGTCACGATAAATATTCGAGAGACAGGTGAAAATCCTGTATCATTCGCCGATTCTACCGCCCCCGGTCTCGATGCTGGGAAGGCTAAGCAACAACATTCTTGATACCCGGCTCTCTGAAACACGTAACCGGAACGTGATATACATAAAGCCGTGTCTCATCTTGCCATCACCTCAAAGGTGCCTGGCTAATTACCGGTTGCAGCCCTAATCCTGTTGGCTTTTCCGTGCAATTGGGATTGACTATAATTTGCGACAGGGATTGTTACGTGCTGTATAGAACCTTCTAGAGACAGACAGTGCATTGAAGACTGCACGTGGCGTTAACAGTAAAGCTAACCTACAGTTATTAGGATGAAGAGCATGAATGAAGTCTTACAGGTTGAAAACCTAAAGAAGAACTACGGCGCGTTTGAAGCTCTTATGGGCATTAGCTTTGATGTCAAGAAAAATGAAATCTTTGCCTTAATAGGACCGAACGGCGCCGGAAAGACAACGACGCTGCGAATCATCGCCACTATCCTGCACCCCTCGGCCGGCTCTGTAAAGGTAGCGGGTCTAGATATCGTGGACAATGCCGAGCAGGTTCGTGAAGCCATAAGCTACCTGCCCGAAGACGCGGGGGCATACAAAAACCTTACCGGTAGTTACTATCTGCGTTTCATGTCCGAACTCTTTATCGCCGACAAGAAATCCCAGGATGAGGCGATGAAGATGGCGGCCGGTATCACCGGCCTCGGTGATAGGCTAAACAACAAAATCGGTACGTATAGTAAAGGCATGATGCGCAAGCTGCTTTTGGCCAGGGCACTGATGACCAGGCCAAAGCTCGCCATTCTCGACGAACCGACAAGCGGTCTTGATGTAATAAACGCTCTAGAGATTCGTAATACCATCAGGCAATTTACGCAGATGGGAATGTCGGTATTGCTCTCAAGCCATAATATGCTCGAAATAGAGTACCTCTCCGATAGGGTTGCGATCATTGACCGTGGAATCATTCATGACACCGGAACGTCAACAGAACTCAAAGAAAAATATAACGCGAACAACTTAGAGGAAGTCTTCGCCGAGGTTGCCCGATGAGAAAATTTTTAGTGCTTTTAAAAAAAGAGGTTAAAGAGCTTTTAACCCTCCAGACGATAGCTCCGCTGCTCTTTACGGTTCTTCTTTTCATGTTTATGGGCAGCGTCGTCGGCCAAGAAGGAAAGAAGGCGGCAGCCAGACAAAGCGTCTTTGTGCTTGACCAGGATAATTCAGCCACTTCCAAGGCGGCTATTGCTGCGCTTTCGGAATCGAATCTCAACGTGCGTGTTTACAGAAACCAGGACGTCAATTCGGTCATCAAAGAAACGCAAGCTAACCAGGGAACGGTTGTTATCGTGTTCCCGGCAGGGTTCGGCAAAGACGTGGCCGGTGCTAAGTTTTCTCAAATTAAGGTCTATAGTATTGTGGGCAGCCTCTCGTTTGTGCGCTTGGGTGCCGGTACTTCAGCGCAAGCCACGGCCGTAATTAATAACTATATTAGCGACCAGATCATAGCTTCGGCTGCCCCGCGAAGCGATCCGCAGCGGTTTAAGAACCCGGTAAAAGTAATGCCGAGTGTGGTTGTCGGCGATAAAACGGCCGCAATCGGCCTTGAGCAGGTTACCGGCTTCATAATGTCGCAGAGCACCTTCATCCCGGTGATTCTCTTTATCGTTATTATTCTTGCGGCTCAGATGATAGCGGCAGCGGTTGCTTCCGAAAAAGAGAATAAGACGCTTGAGACACTGCTTTCGGCGCCTATAAGCAGGGCGACGCTGGCGTTCGCAAAAATGGTTGCATCCGGCCTGCTGGCTCTTGTTGCTGCCGTGATCTATATGTTTAGCTTTAGGTACTACATGACGGGAATAGCCGGCAGTGTCGGCGCGAACTCCGGGGGTGTGGTGGCAAGCCGTGCTATCGAACAACTGGGGCTTGTTTTAACGCCAACCGGGTATATGCTTCTCGGCGTTTCCCTCTTCTTTAGCATACTCTGTGCTCTGTCGGTAGCCCTTATCCTTGGCGCGCTTGCCGAAAACGTCCGAAGCGCTCAATCTCTGGTAATGCCGCTTATAATAGTCGTCGTTCTGCCCTATGTCTTAGTGCTCTTCATGGATATCAACACAATCTCCCCATGGCTTAGGTACCTGGTTTACGCCATCCCATTTAGTCATACGTTTCTTGCTACACCAAGCCTCTTCTTTGGGAACTATCTAGCTGTTCTATATGGGATTGCTTACGAGGCGGCTTTCTTTGCCGTACTTGTTTACATCGCAAGCCGTATTTTCGCTTCGGATATGATTTTGACGATGAAGCTCTCTTTGAAACGTCGTTAGTAGCTGGTTAAATGCTTAACGTATAAAAATAAAAAGCCCGGCGCGTGCACGGGGCGTTTTCATTACACGATTATCGTGCGCCTCAACCTGCACACAATGCAGTTCCGCGAACGGCTGTTGGATAGCTCGAGCGTGCCATAAACACCGTCTTAATCCCTCTAGATCCTATTTCGAGCCCCTCGTTTGCCACTGGTATCTATATAAGATACGCTCATGTAGTAAGATGCTTACAATAATTAGATTAATATGCGTGATGCTTGGTTATATTAGTAACAACTCAAATCACTGTCGAATTATTACGGAATACAGTCGGAGGATAGTATGAGCTTGCAAGCTGAAACAGGAACGCGCATCAAGCAAGTAGCCCTTATCGAGGCAGGCTCCCCGGGCCTTAACATTTATTCCCACGTTGCCATGGGCCGCGGCGTCACGGTTCTGGCGTCCGTCGTCAATAACGCCGGCTACAGCGTCAAAGCCTTTATCGAAGACGTTAGCGGTAAAGATTCTATTGACTGGGATTATGTAAAAGAAGCCCAGGTTATCGGGTTTTCTTCGATAACCTGCACGCTGCCCCGAACGGCGTTACTTATTGAGAAAGCTCGTCAAGCAAATCCATCGGCCGTGATAGTGCTCGGTGGCCCGGAACCAACCTGTAACCCTGAACGGAGCTTACGGCTCGGCGTAGATTACGTGGTGCGCGGTGAGGGCGAGCAGGTGATTTTGGAGTTTTTAGAGGCGCTGGAGAGCGGTCCGATTTCAGATATTAGAGGAGTAAGCTGGCTGGAAGACGGAGTTGTGCACAATTGCGAGCGAAGCGTCCAGCTTACCAAGGAGGCGGTGAACAAACTCCCGATAACCGACCATTCCCTGGTCCACAAGGCGGAAAAATGCACGGTCGGGTCGGTATGGCGGTCGCGCGGGTGCCCGCAGCGCTGTGACTTTTGTGAAGTTTGGCAGATATGGCCGCGCTATGTTGTGCGGGAAGACGAGCAGGCCGTCCAGGAAGCGATGAACGCCCAGGAAACAGGACGCCCGGTCGTTTTTCTTATAGATGATAATGCGGCCGGCAACAAAACCTCGTTCAAGCAGTTTCTTCGGATGGCGATTGATGCGGGCTTTATGCGGCATCTTGTTGTTCAGCTCAGGGCGGACGTTGTGTTTAATAAGGATGGCAGTGTCGACCGGGAGCTGCTCAAATTACTTAAGAAAGTAGCCGCATCAACGATAGTCTGTGTAGGGGTTGAGTCTGCCGATGACGGAAATCTCGATGATATGCATAAAAATATCGATTCTAAGACGATGGCGCGGGCGCTAAAGATCATGCGCCGCTACGGTTTGATTATCCATGGTATGCTCATTGCATTAGCCAATGATACGCTTGAAACAATACGCAAGAACGGCGATTTTGCGATAAGATACCTGTCGACGCTTCAATACCTGTTTGAAACACCCCTACCGGGAACGATAAAGACGGCGCAGCATGAAGCAGAGGATCGAATTATGTTTACCGATCTTAAAGACCTATCTTATTACGATGGTATGCATATTACATTGCGATCCGACAATACGGATCCGATTGAGATGCAAAACGCAGTTATTCGAGAGTACCGGCGGTTCTACTCAGCAGGCCGGGTAGCAAAAGCGTTTATAACCGGGCTGCTGTTTCGTTTCCGCTTCTTAAACCCCGGGCAGAAACAGTATTTGCGACAGCTGGTATTGGGCAAACGGCTCTACTGGTGGCTGCGCTTCCATCTTGAATATAAATTGGTGCAGTGGAGCCTGCTCGCCGTCGGCAGGAGGCGGGTTCGGGACTTTCTCAAGGACCCTGCTTTTAGTGAGTACCGGATGAGGTTGGGCTCGATGTCATAACAATCAAACTACCAATGCCGATTGTTGAGAACCCGATGAGGAAAAATCGCCCGATAAACGGAAGCAAGATGCCTAAGACGATCGCAGTAGCACCGATCGCGATGTTCTGAATTGGGCTTGCATCAAACCGGCACAGCCGCGACAAGTACATCCCGAACACCTGGGCGGGGATAATGGCTGTAGCCAACATAATTGCGTTTAAAAGAAGGCCGGCTATAGCCGCAAAGGGAAAGCCTACATAAGCACCGGCAGAGCGGAATGCGAACAACAACACGAAATGCGCAACAACACCGGCAAGAATAACGCCGAGCATTCTATCGTCGATGGTAGTGTTCAGACTGTCCAAAAGGCTATTTTTCCCTTTTACCAGCAGCATGGCAATACCAATAAAGATACCGAGCAGAAGCAGTTGTATGATCATAAATGTGGGCGGCCCGCTCACGCCGAAACCTCGCGGGCCAAAGCCTGGCGGCGGTCTATGCCCGTCAAGCGGACCGTTCACACCGGATCGGTGAGGGTCGTTCAGCCGACCGTGGCCACCAAGCGGACCGCCGAAGACGGAGTGCTCGGCCACAACTCGTTTTCCCCCAATCTGAGCGCCTTTCTCTATGTGCAGTTTTCCGCCAATTGCTACAGCATCGTGCCCGATGCACCCGGTCTTTTCGACAAACATATCACCGTGCCGCACGATAACTGAGCCGTTTACCGTTCCGGCGATTCGCGCATCGGCGTTAGCAACTAAAACGTCGCCGTTTACGGTTTTGTTGGCAACAATTGTCAGCGGTTTCCCCCGAGATGTCATCGCAAAGTGATTTCGCGTCAGCAGGGGGCCGACAGCTACAACAACAAGAGCGGCACTTAATAGTAATACAATAACTATCTTACGACTCATTATCTCTCCTTTCGCACCAGCGTATACCGGGCAAACCGCTGGTACATGATCGCATCTATGGCAAAAACAAAGATCGCCAGCATCACAACCGCCAGAATATATACCGCCGGCAGCTCGAGCGTTATGAGATCATAATTTAGCACATCAAGCACCGTTCCAAAAGAGCTATTAAACGCCGATTCCAGCAAAAGCGACATCGTAATCAAAATTGCGATGGCGGCGATATTTCGCAAATATTTCAAATGGGCTACGTGCTGCTCGATCGCTTGCGCTGCAACATGGACCGCAAAGTTAGCCGGTAATGCCGGTTCCACTTCGTTCTCAAGAAATGCGATAACCGAACAAATTTCGTCATAACGTACGCAACAGTCTTTGCATTCCCGCACGTGCAATGCGATTTCGTCATGGGTGGGGCAGTCTAACGCGTTATCCGCTAACATTTGCAGATCGTGTTCTGTTGGGCATTTCATAGCCGTGCCTCCTTACGCAGTTCGAGGGCTTCAATACGTTTTCGTGCCTCAAACAAGCGACTTTTTACCGTCGATACCTTTTCTCCCGTAACGGACGCGATCTGTTCGTATGTCAAGTCGGCTACGTGCCGAAGAATAATAACTTCGCGTTGTTCGGCGGTCAGGTGCTGTAACGCTGTCTGCACTTCGTCGAGCAGTTCAATGCGCTCAAAATCGTCCACGATCGACGGCGCAGATTCATCAAGGGTTTGCCGCTTTGCCCATGAGCTTTTCAGACTGTTGCGCGCTAAGTTCAGTGCAATAGTGGCAAGCCACGGCATGAACGGACGCTCCGGGTCGAAGCTGCCGAGCTTTGCGTATGCCCGTAGGAATGCCTCCTGCGTTACATCGCTCGCGTCGTTTGGATCTTCGAGCAACCGGTATACCATACCGAATACGCGTTTCTCATACCGCCGCACGAGCTCGGCAAAGGCCTCGGCGTTTGTTTCTTTATTATGAATTCGCCGCACGAGCTCGGCATCTGTGTTCCGCAAACCGATCCTCCAACATAAGACTTATCCTCACTATATATACTATAGCGAGCACAAGCAAAAGTTGGAATTAGTTACTGCGCTGCGCGTTATTCCCCTGCGAATTGCCGCCTTGCGCACCGGCGCCTTGCGGTCTCGGGCCGCCAATTTGAACCATATTTGCTGTGATGCTGCCGTCTGAATTCTCTTTGCCGAACGCCATGACGCGCTCGCCCTTCTTAATATCGGTTTTTGTTCCCTTTGCAAACTTACTGATTGACGTGGTACCCGAAAGCATAACGATCTTAGTGCTGCCGTCCTGCATTTTGACTGTGATGCTGCTGCTATCCTGGCTGATTACCTCACCGGATACAGGCCTACCGCCTTGACCGCCAAAGAAGCGCCCCGTGCCGCCCTGACCACCTTGCCCGCGTTGCCCGTTCTGACCACCTTGTGCAAACGATGGCATCTGCGATTTCTGGTACTGCATACCGCCGTAGAAGCCGCCCCCGCCGGCAAGCAGCACAAGCACTACCATGATTGCTATAAGGGAACCCTGTTTTTGCATACGTATTGCCTCCTCAAATTTTCGTTCTATCTTTTTGCTAATTATTCAAAGCGCAATGCCTCAATCGGAGAGAGACGTGCCGCTTTTTGTGCCGGGTAAAAGCCGAATATGATTCCTATCGCTCCCGATACGCCGATCGCGAGCACCACGGATGAGAGTGAAACCGTGAACGGTAATCCCATTAATGTCGAAATTGCGTACGAGAGCCCGATTCCGATCATCATCCCTAAGAAACCGCCGACGACGGTAAGAATTACCGCTTCAGCGAGGAATTGCGTGACGACGTCCCGGTCGCGCGCCCCGAGCGACTTGCGAAGCCCTATCTCACGCGTGCGCTCGATAACGGTAATCAGCATAACGTTCATAATACCGATACCTCCGACAAGCAGGGAAATCATCGCAATTCCCGCAAGAAGGGTGGTAAATGTGCCCGTTACCTGTGAGACCGCACCGAGGATATCTTGCTGTGACATAATGCGAAAATCGGCCGAGTAGGGGTCGGATATTTTATGCCGTGCAAGCAAGAAGTAACCGACCTGGTCGCGGGCCTGGTCCATGACGTCGGCGCTTTTCGCCTCGATTGAGATGGTGCTCAGGTAATTTACGCCGGCGACCACCTTCATGGCTGTCGTAACCGGGATGAAAATCATATCGTCCGGGTTTGAGAAGCCGCTGCCGCCTTTGGCGGTCGTCAGACCGACGATTCGAAACGCGATACCGTTGATGCGCAAGGTTTGACCGACCGCGCTCTCCGCTGAATCGAACAAGTTGCTCGCCGCCGTAGGGCCGAGGACTGCGACCTTCTGCATGCCGTCAACATCTGATTGCGTAATGAATCGACCTGAAGCCATAGTTACTTTGCGTACCTCGGCATAGATCGGTGTAACGCCATAGATTTGCGTATTGGTATTGTTTCTGCCGGCGATAACCTGCCCGCGCGCGCTGTACTCAGGGGATACCTTCGAGACCGTTGTTATCTGGTTTTGTGTTGTTGCCGCCTGCTCTATGGCCTTTGCATCTTCCATTGTCAGCGTTGTGCCGCCGCCCATAGCACCCCGCACCCCGCCGCTATTTTGTGCACCGGGCATTACTGTAAGCAGGTTGGAACCCAGAGATTGGATCTGTGTTTGCACCGATGCCTGGGTAGCTTGCCCGAGCGAGATCAGGGCGATAACCGCGCCAATGCCGATAACGATACCGAGTGTTGCCAGTGCCGTGCGCATTTTATTGAGTCGAAGCGCCTCGAGCGCGGTTGCTACTGTTTCAAAGAACTCCATTACCGGCGCTCCTTACTTACCGGACCGCGCTTTTGTTCGCGGTTTATGTAATCCTGTACGATTTTGCCATCCTGAACCATTACAATTCTCTTCGCGTGCGCGGCGATATCCGGTTCGTGCGTAATCATTATAATCGTGTGCCCACGGTCGTTTAGTTCGTGAAAAATGCCGATGACCTCTTCGCTCTGCGCCGACGCCAGGTTACCGGTCGGTTCATCGGCAAGGATAAGGGCCGGGTTCATCGCCATCGAACGGGCGATTGCCACGCGCTGCTGCTGGCCCCCGGAGAGCTGGTTTGAAGTATGCTCGAGCCTGTCGCCAAGCCCTACCATCTCGAGCAGGGCGGTCGCACGCTTGACACGCTCTTGTTTTGGAATGCGCGCGTATGCCATCGGCACCATGACGTTTTTCAAGGCCGTTGTCCGGGCAAGCAGGTTATACGCTTGAAATACAAAGCCAATTCTTCTATTTCTGATCTTCGCAAGCTCATCGCGTGAGAGGTTGCCGATATCTTTGCCGTCGATTATATAAGTGCCTGTTGTCGGTGTATCGAGAGCGCCGAGGATGTGCATCAGCGTTGATTTGCCGCTTCCCGACGGGCCGATAATTGCCACGAATTCGCCACGGTGCACCTGGAACGAGACATCGGCAAGGGCAACCGTCTCTACGGAATCGTTCGAATAGATTTTCGAGAGATGGGACACTTGTATGATAGGTTTTCCATAGGCAATGCTAGTCCCCACCACTACCTCCTCTTCCACGCATAGCGCCACCCATGGCACCGCCCATACCGCCACCTCTGTTACCGCCACCGAAACCACCGCTAAACGGTGAAGACGATGAGCCGCCCGAGGTGCTTGCCGCTTGTGTTGCGGGGCTGATTATGCTGGTAACAACGTTCTCGCCCTCGGTGACCCCTGAAATTATTTCTATCTGCGAATCCGATGAAATGCCGGTCTCTACTGATAGCGTTTGCGGTTGACCGTTCTTAAGTATCTGCAGCGTTGACTGGCCGTTTACTGTTTTTACCGCAGCAACCGGAACCATCAGTACGTTGTCTTTGGTCTGGGTAATGATATTTGCGCTGACCGCCATGTTGGGCAGAATACTTTCCTGAAGCGTATCGAAGAGAATTGATACGGGATAATTGGTAACGCCGGAACTGACCGAGCCGCTGCGGTTGATGCCGAGCACTTTGCCGGTAAATGTTTTATCGGAGAAGGCGTCGAGCGTGAGTGTGACCTTCTGACCCACTTTTACTTTGCCGACATCTATCTCGGTCAGGTTTACCGATGCTATCGGATTAGTGCTTACCGAAATATGTGCGACTGTTTGGCCGCTTGAGCCCGAGCCGCTCACACTGCTGCCGCCCGATTGTCCTTGTCCACCGGACGAGCCGCTGTTTGAAGAACCGCTACTGCCACTGCTTGATGAGAGCACCATGCCCTTCGTAACCATGAGATCGCTGATTTTGCCACCGGCCGGGGCAACGACAGTGCCCAGCGTGGATTGATAATCTTCCAAAGCCGAGCTGAGATCCGCTTGCGCCTTGAGCAACGCAGTGTTGCTGCTTTTTACCTTTTGTTTCGCAATAGGACCGCTATATGATGCAGATGCTATATCGGCACCTGTGCTGTTATATTTCTGCTGGGCGAGCGTGAGCGCCGTTTGGGCGGCCTCAAGGCTGTAGAGTTTGGATTGTTTGTCAGCCTGGCTCACCGACGGGTCTTGCGCATCGGTATAGTCTTGTTGTGCGGTGATGAGCGCCGCCTGAGCCTGCTGTACAGCCCGTTGCAGCTGAAGTTTTGATTGCTGTTCGCTCGAACTGTTGCCCGCGCTTGCGTCGTCATACTTCTGCTGAGCGATTGATAATGCCGTTTGGGCTGATTGGAGTGCATAGAACTTTGACTGCAACGCATCTGTGGTCGTGTCGGTGGCGTCGGCTGCCTGATTATATGCGTTTTGCGCTTGCATGAGCGCGGATTGGGCTTGCTGCGCGTCGCGCTGTAGCGACAACAGATTCTGGCTCGTGGTTTTTGCGTTGTCGGAATCAAAGGAGTCGTACTGTTGCTGGGCGAGCGACAGCGCTGTTTGGGCAGCTTCTAAGCTTCGCAGTTTCAGCTGTTTATCGGCTTCAGTCGCCGAAGAATTGCTCACTTTGTTCCAGGTGGCTTGTGCTGCAACCAGCTGTGACTGCGCTTGCTGGATGCCTTGCAGCGATTGGAGCTTTGATTGATTTGCGTTGCTCACATCGTTGCCGGCGCTCCCCGCGTCTTTCTTAGCTTGAAGCTGATTGCCGACTGCATTTTCCACCGTACTTTTTGCTGCCAGATATGAAGCCCATGCTTGGGCTTTTGTCTTTCGCCCGTCAGCATCGAGCTTGATATCCATGATCTTTTGGCCGGCCTCTACCGTATCGCCATCCTTTACGTAGACGGCCCTTACAATGCCGGTAGCCTGCGTGCTGATCGGTACGTCGTTGGCAGACGATATCTGCCCTGATGAACTGATTGAGGAGATAATCATTCCCCGTTCGACCTGAGAGGTTTGATATTGGGTTTGGTCGCTTTTCCCACGTGCTATCAGCCACCAACTGATCATAAGTACCAGGACAAGTGAGCCGGCCGCGAACAACCGCCTTCGTGTGTTGATAATGCGTAAAACGTTCATAGTCATCTCCCGCTATGTAAGTAAAATGCGATAACGGCACGGGCACCCGGGTGTCCTACCGGTAGCGTGCAAAAAGCCAAGCTAAATATTAGTACAAGCGAACGGGTATAAAAGTTTGAGAAAATGCTGAGAATTTCACGATTCTCAGCAAAAAATTATTCAGTGACCCAAGGAAAGCGGATGAATTATGAAGGTGATCGGAAAATGAGCATGATTGAGGTTAGAAACCTTACCAAGAAATTTGGTAATTTTGTCGCGGTGGACGACATAAGCTTTGATGTTGAGAAAGGTGAAATATTTGCATTCTTGGGGCCGAATGGGGCCGGTAAAACGACGACGATAAAGATGCTGACAACGCTGCTAACACCGACGAGCGGCAAGATATTGCTTGATGGGTATAATCCGGTGACCGAGCAAAACGAAGCACGACGCTCATTCGGTATCGTCTTTCAAGACCCTAGCTTAGACGGGGAGTTAACCGCATATGAGAATATGCATTTTCATGCGGTTCTATATAAGATGCCGCGAGACATTCGCGAATCACGGATTATGGAACTTTTGCAATTCGTGCAGCTCTGGGAGCGAAAGGATGATTACGTAAAGAACTTCTCCGGCGGCATGAAACGGCGCCTTGAGATAGCGCGCGGGCTGTTGCACCATCCGAGGGTACTGTTTCTGGACGAGCCGACGCTCGGGCTCGATCCACAGACGAGATACCTGATTTGGGAGCACGTCAAAAACCTAAACGAGCAAGAGCAAATTACGGTGTTTCTTACAACGCATCTCATGGAAGAAGCCGAGAGAACGGCGAACCGCGTTGCCATTATCGATCGCGGCAAGATCGTAGCCCAGGGAACCCCCGAAGAATTGAAGCGGCAAACCAATACACCCACTCTTGAGGACGCGTTTCTCGCATTTACCGGAAAAGCTATCCGAGACGAAGACGCAAGCGGGCTCGACCATATGCGGGAAGCGCGAAGAATGTGGGCAGGAAGGGGGCGGTAAGCATGGATACGATCTATATCTTGTGGTTGCGGCAGGTAAAGCGCTATTTCAGGTCGAGGTCGCGAATAGTCGGTGCACTCGGCCAGCCCCTCTTGTTTCTGTTTGCACTCGGCTACGGTTTTGGGGCTATATTTCAGAAGGCGGGTCAAGGCAACTATATCCAATTCCTGGTTCCGGGGATTATCGCGATGACCATCCTGTTCACCTCTATGTTTAACGGCATTGAAGTTATCTGGGACAAGCAATTCGGGTTCTTGAAAGAGACTCTGGTTGCCCCCGTATCCAGGTTCAATATTATGATCGGCCGGACAATCGGCGGCGCAACCGTAGGTGTCTTCCAGGGCATATTTGTGCTTCTCGTATCGTTTATTGCGGGATTTAAGGTGAATGGTGTGCCCGACGTACTAATCGCCATCGGGTTTATGCTTTTGCTGGCGATCGTTTTTACCGCACTCGGCACGGCGATAGCCTCTGTGCTTGAAGACATGCAGGGGTTCCAGCTCATCATGAACTTTCTCATACAGCCCTTGTTCTTCTTATCGGGGGCACTGTTCCCGCTGGCCGGCCTTCCAGCGGCGCTGGTTCTGATCACGAACATCAACCCGCTTTCGTATGGGGTGGATGCCATACGCGGAGCGCTTGTAAACGTATCGCATTTCGGCTTGGGCGTGGATTTCCTGGTACTGGGGATTACCGCACTGGTATTTGTGGTTGCCGGAGGACTCCTCTTCCAAAGAGTGCAAGCATAAGCTTAGAGATGCTTTCTCTGAACGGGTAAGCATTAAAAAATCCGCAAATTGCAGAGACACTTGAGTATGTAGTTTACAGCGTAACAGTGTTATGTTACTCTACCGATTAGGATGCACTAGTTTTTAGGGGAGGTGGAACGTATGGAACAAGATTTAATCTCAAAAAAGGAGCTGCTGGAGCTTGCCGGTATATCGTACGGGCAGCTCTATCGCTGGAAGCGCAAGAAACTTATTCCTGAAGATTGGTTTATCAGAAAAGCCACGTTTACAGGGCAAGAGACGTTCTTCCCGCATGACCGGATATTAGCGCGAGTCGACAAAATCAAGAATATGAAGGAAGATCTATCGCTCGACGATCTGGCGGATATCTTCTCACCTAATCTCGCCGAGATCATACTGCAGAAGGAAGAACTTGTAAGCTCGGGCATTGTCTCACGGATGATACTTGATGTCTTCGTTGAGCAGCACGGCTCACTAGACGTGTTCTCGTTCGAGGATATTCTCTATGCCTATGTGCTTGAAAAGGTGTTGCAGACGGGCGATATCAGTACGGATGAAGGAAAAATCATACTGCGGGCGCTAGAGGACAATTATCGCACGTTTGAGGGCCGAACCTGTGAGCTGGTTTTTGTTCGCAAGCTCGGCATTGCGACATGCTGCCTCATTTCGAGTCCGTGCGAGATATATTTTGAAATCGGCGCACGCTTGGTGACGAGGGTAAACATAGCCGCTGCTATTGAAGAGCTAAAAATTAAGCTAACCTAAGGAGGTTGCGATAATGGAGAATGAAAACAGGAACGACCTAAAGATTTCCGGCGCCGGCAGCGCCTCCGGCGGTATGTACAGGAATGTAAAGATAAACGGCGCCGGCTCGGTTAATGGTGATATCGATTGCATCGACCTTGCAATTAAAGGCTCGTTTGACGGCGCCGGTAATATTCAAGCACAAACGGGCGCTATTCACGGTACGCTTTCTCTGAGGGGAAATTTAGAGACCGAATCGTTTCGCGTCGCAGGCTCGGCGGATATCGGCGGAGCGGTATCGGGCAAAGCCGTTAAAGTTGATGGCAGCGCCACCATCGGCGGGCGTGTTGCGCTTGAAGAGCTAAGGGCGAGAGGCGCTATAACGATAAGAAGCGACTGTGAAGCTGAAACGTTTGCTGCAGACGGCGCGTTTACAATCGATGGTCTGCTGAATGCGGGCACAATCGAAGTCAAAATGTACGGCCCTTGCCAGGCGCGAGAAATCGGCGGTGAAAACATTTCCGTGAAGCGCGGAAACGATTTTGGTTTCTCGCAGTTTATAAAATCGGTTTTTAAGCCGTCGTTTAAAACTATGTTGACCGCCGATACGATTGAGGGCGACACGATTTATCTTGAATCAACTAAAGCGAATGTTGTGAGAGGCAACAGTGTGCATATCGGTCAGGACTGTGAAATTGAGCTGGTTGAATATAAAGAAAACTACGAACAGGCATCGGATACCAGGGTAAAGGAAGCGAAAAAAATAGATATCGCGGAGTAGTGCGAAGCGTTTAAAAACCTCGTCTATTGGCAATCAACTTCGGGCTCCCAGAAAACTGGGAGCCCGAAGTTTTCAAGACGAGGAGGAGTAATTGTGGGTGCTGGAAAGGAAATGGGCTATGAATCGATAGGCGGTATGCATGAATGCCCTGAGTGTGGCGAGATGCATGGCGCCATGAAGCACGGCATGGGCATGAAACCGGGGGAGATGGGCGTCGAACATGGCAAGGAAGTCATGCTCGACCTGATCGGTAAAGCTAAAAAGAAGTTGCTGATCAAAAAGATCGTGGACAAGCTCGATCAAAAACATGGGGCTGAGTTGGATAAGCTCGCCGATGAGCTCGTAGAATTTGCGGAAGAACGCAAAAAAGCCAAGATGGAAGGCGCAAAAAAAGCCATGGCAATGAAGAAGCGCTTCTGGAAAGTAATGTATGGAGTGAAACCGGCGGAAGCAGCAGCCATGGAAATCACCGAAGCGGTTGAGGTAGCGGCAGAAGCAGCGGCAGATGCAGCCGAATCAGCGGCAGAGGCAACTAAAGCGGCAGCCGAGGCGGCAGAAGCAGCGGCAGAGGTTAAAGAACCAGAGGCATCAGAAGCGGCAGCGGATGCGGCAGAGGCAGCGGTAGAAGCAACTAAAGCAGCGGTAGAAGCAGCCAAAGAAGCCGAAGCGGCAGAGGAAGCACAGGCGCCCGCAGAGGCAGAGGCAGCAGCGGACGCAGCCAAGGCGGCAGCTGAGACGGCAGAAGCAGCTGCAGAAGATGCCAAGACCGCAGCAGATGAAGCCAAAGCGGTAGAAAAACCGGAAGAGGCGGCAGAGGCAGTGCAACCGGCGGAAGCAGTAGAAGCAGCCGGGACCGCAATAGAAGCGGCAGGTACGGCAGTAGAAGCAGTTGGGACAGCGGTAGAAACCGTAGGGACAACGGTAGACGCAGTAGGCACGACAGTAGAAGCGGTCGGCGAGGCAGTAGATACGGTAGGAACAACGGTAGAGGCAGCGGAAGCAGCACTGGAAGCTGCTGAAGCAGCAGTGCAAGCAGCCAAGGCGGCGGCAGAAGCTGCCAAAGAAGCCGGAACTGCCGCCGCCGAGGAAGGTGAGGGCGGACAAGCTTAAAAAGCCAACCGACGCATAAGAGAAAATTATATCTCGGGACCCCTGTTTAAAATGCCGCTTTGCAAGCCGTCCGTTCGGATATCGTGCAAAGCGGCATGGCTATTTACCAAAATGGTCGAGCATTACCGCGCACCCGTTTTGGGTATCTTTAGTTTATGGATAGTAGACTAGAGCAGTTTTCGCATTCCCTATCAACAAAACGCGACCTCAACCCGTTGCTTGAGCGCGTGGGCGGTGCGGCGGCCGTGTTGATTGGCACAGCGTCTCACGGCGCAAGCGAGCCGCTCCGCTGGCGGGCGCATATTACCAGGCGACTTATCGAAGAGAAGGGATTCTCGTTTGTCGCCATTGAAGCCGATTGGCCGAGTTGCTACCAGATAAACCGCTTCGTTAAGGGTATGCCGGGCGCGCATGGCACAGCACGCGCGGCGATAGCTGCATTTAACCGTTGGCCGACCTGGATGTGGGCGAATAGTGAGACGCTGCAGTTTATTGAATGGCTTGCCCGTTTTAACAGCGAACGTCCGGTAGATACACAAGTCGGCTTCTATGGGATTGATCTCTCCAACTTATGGGACTCGTTAAGTAGCGCAACGGAATACCTGGCGGATAGTATACCGGATAGGCCGCACGATGCACGCCACGCGTACGAGTGCCTCCTGCCATTTAGGGATGAGATCGACCGTTACCCCTGGACGACGGAGGCAGTACCGGCATTGTGCCGTGAAGCGCTTTCAAATGTGCTGTTTACTCTCGAGCACTTACCGCCGTCTGAGTTAGCCGGTGATTCTGAAGAAGCGTTGAGCGCCCGGCAAAATGCACTGAGCGCGGTGCATGCTGAGCGCTATTATAGAGATACGGCGCAAGAAAGTCCGGATTCCTGGAACGTTCGCGAAGAGCACATGGCGCATATATTTTTTAACCTTCTGAACTTTTATGCAGGCAAACCGAGCGGACCGAAGGGTGTTATTTGGGCGCATGATATGCATGCCGGCGACGTGCGGGCAACGGATGCGGTCGATACCGATAGAGTGAGCTTAGGGCAAATTGTACGAGGTAGCCTTTCCCCGGCGGACACATGTATTGTCGGCTCGGGCTTTTATCAGGGCAATGTGCTCGCCGCCGCCGATTGGAATAGGCCCTTGCAGCAGATGACCGCACCGCCGGCGATCAGGGATAGCTGGGAGGCTCTACTTCATGATGACAGCATGCAAGATCGTCTCCTGCTTTTTTCGCAAGAGAACGGCTCTGAGGCTGCACGAGAAACGAGAGACCATCGCGAAATCGGCGTCATCTATGACCCAAACGCCGAATTCGGCAATTACGTGCCCACGATCATTGGCGAGCGGTATGACGCATTTCTGTTTATCGATACCGTCTCGGCCGTTCATCCGCTCCCCATAGAAGCCGTCGCCGGCGGCCCACCGAGCACGTACCCATCGGCTGCCTAGCCTGCCTTCGTATGGCGATCCATCGGTTTTGCCAGCTTATAAGCCCTGTGGTATTGTATTCGAAGGTCGAATTACAGTAATACCGTTTACTGCAAAGGAGAACCCTATGAAACACATCCGAACTACGGCTACTCTAGTAGCCCTCTTTATTATCACAAGTTTTTCGCTGCAATTACCGGCGCCTCTTATCTCAAAACCGCCGACGGCGCGTGCGGCATCAGTTTCGGCTTCGACAAAACAAGGGTTGGCTCTATATAACCAGGGCGTTGTCATGAACAAGCAGAAGAATTACGCTAAGGCAGTTACGAATTTTACTAAAGCGGTTAAGCTACTCAAAAACAACGCCAATCTCTATTATCAGCTTGGCACATCGTATGAGGGGCTCAAGAAATATGTGGTGGCCGCAAGTAAATATCGGGAAGCCGTGAAGTTCAACCCTCGCCACAGCAACGCGAAAGCGGCACTCAAGCGTCTTGATCGGGGTCCGAAGGTGATTGTGTTTACTGCGAACTGGTGACCGTCGTGCGCGGAGACGAAGCCTCTCGTGGAGAAGGCAAAAGCGACTTATTCAGAGCGAATCCCGTTTGCGATCTACGATATCGATACAAAAGCGGGCAAAGCCATGCTCAAGACGACTAAGATAGACGGCGTGCCGACACTCTTCTTCGTGAATAAAAACGGCGCAACGGTAAAGAAGATTGTCGGCTCGTGCAGCAAAGCAATGCTCGATCGCAACGTGCAGAGTTTATTGAAGTAGACGGCGTTTATTAACTGTCGAAGAATTTTCGAAGGGATTTTAATGCTCGGAGCAACTGTTCCCACCATAGGTGGCTTGCACAACGCTTTTAAATACGCCGCCGATTGGGGATGCGAGTGCCTGCAGATTTATCTAACTATGTCCCGGCGCTGGGATACACCGCGCCTCTCGGAAGAGGCGCGGTTAGCTTTCTTGCAGGCATGGCGCACAAGCAATGTAAAACAAGTAATCTCGCATGTTCCGTTTTTGGTAAATGTGGCGTCGCCGGAACCTGCGATGTGGCAAAAGTCGGTCAACCGGCTGCACGCCGAGATACAAACAGCGGTGGAACTCGAAGTACCGTTGCTGATATTGCATCCCGGGAGCGCGCGCGGTACGAGCAGGGCCGATGGGGTACAGCGGGTTATCGAGGCGCTGAATACCGTCCTGGCGGATGCCGGTACGCATTCACCGATAATTCTTATTGAGACAATGGCGGGGCAGGGATCGGTCCTTGGTTCTACATTTGATGAGCTCGCCGAGATTCTGCAGGGTATCGAAAGCCGAAGCCACGTGGGCGTATGCTTCGACGTGGCGCACGTTTTTGCTGCCGGGTACGATATCTCGGGGACCGGTGGGTACGAGCAGGTAACGCGCCGTTTCGATGAATCCGTCGGCCTTGATGCGATAGGAGTCGTGCATATAAACGATTCCAAAACGAAGCTTGGTTCGCATCATGACCGCCATGCGTATGTCGGTGAAGGTGAAATCGGGCTTGATATGTTTCGTGCGTTACTGACTGACCGTCATTTCGTAAATGTTCCCAAAGTACTTGAGCTGCCGGGGCGTGAAGACGGCGCCATCAAAGCGAACCTGGCTTTCGTGCGCGGCTTAGCCCCTTAACTACCTTTCTCGGGCACGCCGCTCTTGGGCCGGCTCTGCGAGAAACTCGGTGATCAGACGGTTTAACGTATCGGGGGTTTCTTCCTGCGGGACGTGGCCTGAATCCTTAATAACCATCACCTGCGAATACCGCAAAGCAGCGTGAAACTTATAGGCGTCTACTAGCGGGATAATCTCATCGTGTTCTCCCCAGATGATGAGCACCGGTTTATCGATTCCGGCAATTTCGTTTTTCGCATAGCCGATTTTTAGCTGCGCGGCCATTGCGGTTAAGGCTTCAGTGACGCCGTGCGTCCTCACCGGCAGGTAGTAGCCGTCAACAACATCCCCGCTTATCAGGCGCTTGTTATAATAAGCAAGACGCAGCGTATTTATAACCCGCAACCGGTTTACAAGCAGCACTTTTAAGCCGGCTCTTAGAAGGGGTCGGGGCGCCCAGGCAGGAATATCGGGGGTTCTCCGGTATCCGGTGCTGTCAATCAAAACCAACGACGATACGGTATCCGGATAGCGCGAGGCGGTTAGAAGGGCAATTTCTCCGCCGAGCGAGTTGCCGATTAACGTCACATCTTTCAGACCCATTTTCCGCATGAATGCGGCCACCAAGCTTGCTTGGGCTTCTACTGAGTACGGGCCATCTTTAGGCTTGTCACTTAAACCAAAGCCTAAAAGGTCGATCGCGTATACGGTAAAATGCTTTGACAGAGGTTTGATATTCTTACGCCAGGTAAAGCTCCACGCGCCGAATCCGTGCACGAGCACAATAGGGGGGCCTTGGCCCGCTTTTACGTAGTGAATAGTGTTGCCTTTGATGCGCACATAAGAGCCACTCATCGTTTTTGCAGCCGCTCTTGCAGGTTTAGCGAAGAGGGCACTTGAAACAAACGAAAGGGTAAACCATAAAGCGATCGCCATCAAAGATATCCCAAAGATACTGCAAACCAGTATCATAAAGAGCCTGTGCCTTGCATGCGTCATAATTACTATCCCACCTACCGGCTATAGAGCTTTAAGCGAGCTTCGCGTCGTATATGCATACGTTCCCCTAATCGCCCGGCTTTGAACAACACTCGGTTTAATAAGATTCGAGGGATTGTAGGGTATGTATGGCATTAATTTATATTGAATTGGGTATCGGTAAAGTAATATGCGCGTAGCCGAAGGTGGAGTTAACGAACATATGAGCAATAAAGAGCCTGGCACCGGCGAGGTTTTGCTAACTCTTGCCCTCGAGCCTATCGTGGCCCCTTTGTATAAACAATACATACAGAGTCTCATGCTTAAGGGAAATGAGTGTGTGCTTGATTTTGGGGCCGGGTCCGGTGTTGCCGGGCGCTATTTGGCGCCCAACCTTTTGATGGACGGAGGGCACCTTACATGTGCGGATGTATCCGACGCCTGGACGAAGACAGCAAAACGGCGGTTGCAGCATTATCCTAATGTAGACTTCATGCTTGGCGATGTCATACAGGGTACGCTTCAAGGGCGCTCGTTTGATGCGATAGTTATCCATTTTGTCCTACATGACATTGAGCCGCAACTGCGCGCCGAAACAGTACGAGCACTTTCCCAAACGCTTGCAGATAACGGCGCGATCTATATACGTGAACCGATGAGCGATACTCATGGTATAATTGCGGATGAGGTCAAAAGCATTATGGCCCGAGCGGGCTTACATGAAATTTCGTCATCCATAAGCCATACCAGGCTATTTGGCGATGTATTTACCGGCATGTTTACGAAACCGGAGTGACGGATGGCCCGTATGATTCGCATCAGAAAATCTTCTCAGGCGCGTAAAGCAGAGATCACGGCTGAAGCTCGCCACCTATTTCTTACTAAGGGAGTCGAGCGCACTCCCAACTTTTCCTGCTGTGCGTGCAGTTAACACTACGATTCCCGCCTCTGCTGTAGCAAACGCTCTCCAAAGTTTCGTTCTTAAAGGCCTTGGCTACAGCGGGACTTTACCTAAAACTCCTTAAGCTTAAGCATTTTTGTCCGATATACGTGGTAATGCATATGTAATTACCATCGGAGAAAATATGCAAATTAACAGTATACGGACAAAACTTACTGTAATTATTCTGCTAGCATGCTTCATCCCGGCGACTGCTATAACTTTAATCTTTGCGAATCGCATTGATTATATTAGGCACTCTTTTATTTCTGCCTCTTCGCAAGCGCTAGTTGTTAGGGCTAAAATGATGATGGGGCGCCTATCGAACCAACAAGCCGATTATGTCGAGCTTAAAATGGACGCATTGGCAAGTGAAACCCAATTGCTTCGCCAATCGGTTGAATCGTTATACTTGAGGCCCCGTCCGTGGAAACCTACCTACCCGGTCGGCAAAATTATTCATGACAAAAGCGGTGTATATTATGGCGACAGTAACGCCGACACAGAGGGGGATCTCTATGTCAGCGGTCGCAATAAGCTTACCCCAGGCTTTAAGCGGGAAGTTGATTCGCTCAACGAGCTTTTACCAACACTTAAGCAAATTTCAAAACAACACTCCGAGGTAGTTTACAGTTACTATGTAACCCGCGACTCGGTAGTCCGCGGTTTTATGTCGAACCATGGTCCGTCAATTGTTGAAGCTGTGGAGGCAGGCGTTCTTGATCCTTTCGGCAACTGGCCGGAATACCCGTTCTACTATGTCGTAGATTCAAAACATGACCCGGAGCGCTTAACGAAATGGACCGATGTCTATTTCGATCCAGGCGGAAATGGTTGGATGTTCTCGGTCTGCTCACCGGTATATGTACACAACAAAATGATGGGCGTTGCAGCTCTCGATATAACAACGAAGCAGATCGTCGATGGAATTCTCAACCTCAAGGTCGGTAAATTCGGATACGCGTTTCTTGCTAATACGTCTGGTGATGTACTTGGATTCCCGGAGCGTGCCGCCAAAGACCTGGGGTGGCGCAAAGGTATGAAACCCGATGGGCTTAATCTCCTAAAAGATAAGAATAGTGCGTTTTATCAAGTCATGGCAAAGACTAAATCGCAGAAACCATTTCTGGTGCGCACAACCATCAATCATGAGCCAAAATTCGTCTACCTGCATCGGATAGCCAACACGAGCTTTATCATTTGCCTGGTTGTTTCGGAACAAGAGATTCTTGCGGATATTAAACAGACAAATGAGCAGATGATGGCAGTAGCAAATACTCTTATCCGAGAAGTTATAGCGTTGGCGCTCTTAATACTATTCGGCTCCGTGCTGCTCGCACTCTATTATTCAAGAAGAACCGGTAAACCGCTTGTCGAATTGTCGAAGGGCGCCAAACGGGTGGCACACGGCGATTATAACCAGTTGCTCGAGGTCGGGAGCCGTGATGAGATCGGTGATCTCTCTGCATCGTTCAACAAAATGATTCTGGCATTGCGCGACCGTGAGGAAGAGCAAGTAGCTCTTACCGAAGAGCTGATATCACAAAACAAACAGCTCGATGCCAAGAACTATGAGCTCAACCTGTTGCTTGAGCAGTTGTCTCAATCGGAAGAAGTCAAGTCGCATTTTGAAACGCTCAGCTATACGGATATGCTTACCGGCGTCTATAACCGCCGTTACCTAGATGAGCACTTTGAAGGAGAATTTGCGAATCGCAGAGATCCTAAAGTCGCTTACGCTTGCATGATTCTTGATATCGATAACTTTAAAGGCATCAACGATACATACGGGCATCTTGCGGGAGACGCGGTCTTGCAGCACGTAGTCCGCATTATCATCCAGGATAAGCGTTTGCATGATGTTGTTGTTCGCTTCGCGGGCGACGAGTTTATCGTGTTGCTTGAGCAAATTGAGTTGCACGATGCTGTGGTTGTTGCCGAGCGAATAAGGACATCAATCGAACAGCAGCCCTGCGTTTACGAGGGCAATGAGATTTATAACTCTGTCAGTATCGGTATCGCTTTTGCCGATGCCGGTGAGGAAAGGAGCGGCCAGCAGGTTATAAAGGAAGCCGATATGGCTCTCTATCGGGCGAAGAAAACGGGTAGAAACAAGATTATTGTCAGTTCTAGCCAGCACCCTGCCGCTTAGTGCTATATTAGCTATTGTTCGGTATGCTATCTCTTTTAGGCATTTAGTTCTGCGCCATAGCTTTACCCTCTCATACCATAGCCATTAGATGTTCTCCTTGATGGCCAATGTATTCCGGGTTTGCCTCATCAGCGGATCACGCTACATATCCACATCTACTGCTTAAATGCATACATGTTATACGGGTTTTTCGATGAGGCATATAATACCTGATAGATTCTTTATTTTCGCGCTTGCACTTTATATAGACACTTGGATACATTACTATAATGCCTTATGATTTCCGGCTGGAAATGGCGGCAGTTGCGAACAACCGTTTCTGGGGCAGGCTGTAACCCAAACGGCGGTATAAGGCCGCCATATTTGGGTAAGGATAGTAATATTGATGACATCAACTAAGGAGCGGGGTACACGCGTTGAGTACGTGCTTAAACAAATTCCCACAGATTGAGAAACATCCCTATAAAATAATAGCGTTTGACTGGGATGGGACAGCTGTTGAAAATCGAAGTGTTGATGCCACTGAAGTCGCTCATACTCTGGAAGAGCTTCTGAAATTTGGGGTCTATATCGTTGTTATTACGGGGACTAACTTTGGCAACATCAATCGCCAGTTCAGCTCACTTATTAACGGCCCGCACAAGAAAAACCTGTTTATTTGTACCAATCGCGGGTCGGAGGTTTTCGGGTTCGATGACTATTCCGAACCGGTGCTTCTCTATCGCCGTGAAGCGACGGATAAAGAGGAAGAGCTCCTCAGCAAAGTCGCCGAAGCGGTAAAACACGATATCGAGAGCAAGACAAATATACCAATCGATATAGTGTACAATCGCCTCAACCGGCGAAAGATCGACCTTATCCCGGAGTGGGAGAATCCTCCCAAATCGCAAATCGGCGAGTTGCTTGTCAAGACCGAAGAGCGGCTGAAAAATTCTGGGTATCTTGAAGGGATTAAGGGTGCGTACGGTTTAGCCGAGAAGTATTCGCGTGAGTTCGGTCTTAATGACGCGAGGCTTACGAGCGATGTCAAACACGTCGAGGTGGGGCTGACCGATAAATCAGACTCGATGATGTGGGTGATAAACGATCTGGCCAAGAAGCGGAATATCCCCTTTACGGATATCCTTGTCCTTGGCGATGAGTTTGGGCCGATCGCCGGTTTTGAGGGAAGCGATTTCCGGACATACTTCAAGGACATTCCCGGCATAACCTATGTCTCGGTAGGCAAGGAGCCGAACGGTGTTCCTGAAGGTATTTTGCATACCGGCGGTGGACCGGCGTGTTTTCTGGAAATTATTAGAGGCCAGGTCGAGCTACAGCGTAAACTTTCGCTTACCGAAGACCCGGCGTTTTTACTTACCAATGACGGATACGAGCCGCTTAGAGAACACGAAATTGAATCGCTATTTACTATTGGAAACGGGTATTTAGGTACGCGGGGCTCGCTTGAGGAGCGACGCCCTGAATCTGAACCGGGGACGCTCTTAGCGGGGGTATTCGATCGCACGGCCCCGGGCGAAATCGAAGAGCTGGTGCTTGTTCCCGATTGGGTGTACGGCAAGATATATGTCGACGGTAAGCAGCTTGCGCTCGATAATGGACGAAATGTTATAGAGCACCGCCGCATGTTGGATATGAAAAAGGGCGCCATGTGGCGATTCTGGCGGCACCGCGGTGACGGCGGTAAAATCACCCGGGTACATACCGTGCGCTTTGCATCGCTTGCGAACCCGCATGCATTCGCCATGAAGATCATAGTAGAGCCGGAGAACTACCGCGGCGAGATACGGGTTGAAACCGGAATCGAGGTTTGTCAACGTGCCGATATCTTGCTTAAACCGGGTGAGATGCGAACATTGAGCGACGGCAGAGGCGTGTTGATTACGACGAAGACCCGGCAATCCGATATCACCATAGCGCAGGCGCAGTTCAGTAGGGTTGCACAGGGTACGGTGTCCCCCGCATATCTAACGTTTACGGATGCGTACGGCGTGAGCGAGGATTGGCGTTGGCAGGCCGACGTAGGGCAAGCTGTCGAGATCGAGAAATTCGTGAGCATTTACACTACGCGCGATGTAAATGAGCCGGTGCGCATGGCAAGCCAACAAGTACTCGAGTTTGCGAAGTGCGGCTTTAATGAGTTGTTTTTAGAAAGTATCGACGAATGGTTGAGCCGGTGGGATGTCGCCGCTATCACGATTGAAGGCGATGAGGAGGCACAGCTTTGGGCGAATTTTGCCGCGTACCATCTGATAATCGCGGGAACTCCGTTTGATGGGCGTGTTTCGATCAGCGCACGTACACTGACCGGCACCATCTACAAAGGGCACGTCTTTTGGGATACCGAAGTATTCATGCTCCCGTTCTTTATTTATACACATCCGCCGACGGCACGAGCTCTGCTTATGTATCGTTACCACACACTTTCCGGGGCACGAAAAGAGGCAAAAGAGCTCAGCCTTAAGGGCGCTTTATACGCCTGGGAATCGACAAGTACGGGCGAGGAGATGACGCCCGAATACGTTATCGCCCCTACCGGAGAGGTCATCTTGATTCTCTCAGGGAAGATGGAGCAGCATATCAACTCGGCGGTTGCATACGGCGTATGGACGTACTGGACATCCACACGTGATGACGACTTCTTTGTTTCCGCGGGCGCCGAGATTTTAATAGAGACAGCGCGTTTCTGGGCTAGTCGAGCTGAGAAGAAGGATGGCGTTTACCACATTTACAATGTTGAAGGTCCGGATGAGTACCACGAGATCGTAAATGATAGCATTTACACCAATCTGATGGCTGCATGGAATATCCGCGCCGCCGCCGATGCTGTTGAATATATGAAAACGCATCATCCGGAAGCATGGCTTGGGCTTAAGAATCAGGTCAGCTTTGACAATGCCGAGCTTGTACGCTGGGATGATGTTGCGACGCGCATGTACAGTGATATGAATGAGGGCAGCAATATTATCGAGCAATTTGAAGGGTATTTCAAGCTCAAGGATATAGATGTATACGCTTTTGAACCGCATACGGCGCCGCTCGACACCATTCTCGGGCGGGAAGAAACCGCAGCGTCCAGGCTCGTTAAGCAGGCCGATGTCGTGCTGCTTTTGTATCTCTTAGACAATGAGTTTAGCGAGCAAGTCATAAAGGAAAATTATCAGTATTACGAACGGCGTACCGCACACGGCAGCTCGCTTTCACCCAGCATTTACGGGCTTGTTGCTGCCAGGCTCGGGCTTGAGGCGCTCGCTATGCGTTATTTTCACCAGGCCGGTACAATTGATCTATCAAATAATATGGGTAATGCCGCCGGTGGCGTGCACGGCGCCGCACTTGGCGGTTTATGGCAGCAGATTATTATGGGGTTTGGCGGAGTGCATATGCATGATGATGGCCTTTATGTTTATCCAAAGATTCCCGCACAATGGAAGCGCCTGACCTTTACATTGGTTTACAGAGGAACAGAGCTGCACTTTGATGTCGAGCGCGAGCGGCGAATCAAACTTACCATAGGCAGCGGTACCCCACCGGTGGTCGGGATACTTGGAAGACCGCCTAAGGAGCTGGTGTCAAATTCGGTATATAGGGCGGTATGGGATGTCAGCGCATGGCAGGAGTTTACTCAAGACTAAGGGGAGTTATGAGAGAGAGACCGGCGGTAATTGTGCCGCTTGATGGATCGGGAATCGCTACAAACGCACTTGGTGCAGCACAAGCAATGGCGCGCATTATGAACGCGGTGCTTTACATCGTACATGTCACCGGTGAGCCGCTCTCCGAGATGGAGCTTATAGAGCATCTTAAACTCGGACAGCTCAACATCAAGGATTTCTCACTGCACCAGATTATCGGGTCGGATGTTGTCGATGGTGTGTTGCGTTTTGCCGCTGGCGTAGATACGAAGATGATAGTGATGTCGAGTCATGGCTACTCATATAATCCGGAGCACCTGGTTGGAAGCAAAACGTTTGGTGTTGTCACCCGCGCCGTCGACCCAGTGATGGTTATTCGCCCAGACATGAAATTCATCCCCGACGCTTCCTGGACGCCGCGTAAAATGGTCGTGCCGCAAGACGGTACACCGACGGCAGCTGCAGTAATGGACCAAGTGTTCCGGCTCGCGGAGCTTACGGGCGCTGAGGTCGACGTACTCAACATCGGCGTTATGGGAGAGAAACGCCCGGTTGAGCCGGGTACGCTTGTTATCCCCCAGTATCTCGATCACCCGCGCTACGATTGGCCGGCATGGGCTTCGGAATTTGTCGAGCGCTTCTATAAACACCGTCCGCCAGGGATTGACTTGCGTTTGTTTGAACGAGAGGGGTCCCCCGCCCAGGTAATGAATAGTTTTGCTTTAGAAAACGGCGACGACCTTATCGCCATCGGCTGGCATGGGCACTTTGAGGAGCAGCGTGCGCCAATCGTAAAAGAGCTCTTACAGATAGCCGATGAACCGGTCGTCCTCATTTGGTCACGCGAATAATTCTTTAAGCAAGCACATTATTCACAACCTCTACACTTCGTCTTCACATCTTCTTCATATACAAAGCATAAAGTAATAGATAACGAGACGGCATTATTCGTCTTAACCGTTTTAAAAGGAAGTGTGATAGGAAATGCACGGTTTTGGTTATGCGATGCACGGTTTTGAAGGAGCACCGGGCGGTTTTGAGATTGGAGGATTAGTCATGATGATCTCAATGCTTCTTTTCTGGGCTCTCATCATCGGCGCAATTATTTATGCCGCACGTGTGTACAGCGGGCGCCATCCCGCCGCACCGGTAGCACCGGGCGGTGAATCTAAGGCGCTCGAGATATTAAAAGAAAGATATGCCCGAGGAGAGATAGATACGGAAGAGTTCGCAGCAAGGAAGAAAGAACTTACGCAGTAATATACGAGAACCTCATGCAGTAATATACGCAAAGAGCTTTCACGGTAGCTCTCATGAAAACCCCCTAGGAAACAGCAGGCCAAAGGCCTGCTGTTTCATTTTCCCATAACGTTTACCGATAGCCGGTATTTAAAAGAGCGTACTTTACGCGTAGGTTGAAAAACCGTGCGACAGGGGTATATAAGCGGCAGGCCGCGCAATGAGCAGCGTACCTGCTCGCGGAATTCTCGTCTAAGTTACGCTGGCGACTGACTAATATACAGCATCGCAAGGGGGTACATATATGGCTAATGGGAAGCAGGCGCCGAAAATCAGCGTAATCGGCATTGGAAACATGCTGATGGGTGATGATGGTATAGGCATTGCGGTAGCAGAGGCCCTGCTTCCCGTCCTTTCTTCGCACGGCGTTAATGTGGTTACCGGCGGTACCGCAGGGATGGGTCTTATCAGACATTTTCTTGAATCCGATGTTGTCATCGTTATCGACGCGATCGATGCAGGTAATGGTGTGGCGCCGGGAACCATGTTCAAATTCGATCCTGACGAGGCGGGAATTACCAACCTTAGGTCGACCAATACTCACGGCATGGGTGTCTCTTATCTGATTACCAATACGAGGCTTATGGGGGTTAGCCCTAAGGTCGTCGTCTTTGGCATCCAAGTGGGCGATGTGCGTGAGAACGATTGTATTCTCACCGAGCCTGTTGCAGCATCAATGAACCGGGTGTGCGAACTCGTACTCGAAGAGCTGGAGGTATTT
The DNA here is from genome assembly GCA_036504445.1 of Candidatus Aquicultor sp. Lineage (NCBI taxonomy): Bacteria > Bacillati > Actinomycetota > Candidatus Aquicultoria > Candidatus Aquicultorales > Candidatus Aquicultoraceae > Candidatus Aquicultor > Candidatus Aquicultor sp. The sequence continues at coordinate 150,145 of DASXVE010000024.1, read as the reverse complement.
GGTATCACGCTCTAACCCCTGCTCTTTACTGCGAATTTTACTTGAAAAGCGCCTGCTAGCTCCACAACATTATGCCTTGCCACATACTTTAAAGCATCTCGAGAATGTGTTGAAAAACAGACTGAGTGGGTATATAGCGACCAACTACATTCTTAGGTGGCCCACTTATGCCGGGCAAAGTTTCTAGGTATAAAAGGGCGTCTTCGGAGCGGACTTATCTTAATGGGGGGGTGGAATATATTGGACGGAAAGATACCATCTTTTCCCGGTATCTCGCGGCGAGATTTTCTGAAGTATTGCACGACGCTTGCCGTGATTATCGGGGCGGGGGAGGCGGCGGCGCCGCAGATCGCCGAAGCCCTCGATGCACTCGCAAAGCGCCCTGCGGTTATTTGGTCGCAGTTCATGGAATGCACCGGCTGCGCGGTTAGTCTCTTACAGAGCAGGACGCCGGATGTAGCGAACTTAATCCTTCGGGATATTTCGCTCAATTACCTGGAAACTGCTATGGCTCCTGCAGGCGACCAGGCAGAAAAGAGTTTTGACGAGACGGTCAATGCCGGCGGCTTCTACTATGTAGTTGAAGGTGCGGTTGCCGAAGGGGTTCCTAAGGCAATCACTGTTCATGGTAAGACCGCTCAAGAGATTTTTGCGGCAACGTACAAAAAGGCGAAGGCTACAATCGCTATCGGAAACTGCGCTTGCTATGGGAATATCCAGGCGGCCGCACCGAACCCGACCGGGGCGGTCGGCACGACCGAGGCGCTCAAAAAGGCGGGAATCGCAAACCCGACTGTTATCAATATCGCGCGGTGCCCGGGTAATGCGGAGGATATGCTGGCGACGCTGGTATATGTACTGCACTTCAACAAACTTCCAGACCTTGATTCCATAGGACGACCACTATTTCTCTACGGGCAAACGGTTCACGACAACTGCGAGCGCCGTGCTCATTTCGAGGCGGGCGAGTTTGTCGAAACCTTTGGCGACGCCAATACGCAAAAGGAATTTTGCTGGTTCAAAGTCGGCTGCAAGGGGCCGAAGACGTTTGCTCCATGCCCGGTTACCCGGTGGAACGGCCACATTAGCTGGTGCGTCCATAACGGGCCATGCATCGGCTGTGCCGAGCCCAGCTTCTGGGACAACCTTACTCCGTTTACACAAGAGGTTGCCGACGTACACCCACCGGTAGCGGGCATATCGACAACGACAATCGGTGAAGTTCTGGGTGTTGCAACGGCGGTCGGTCTTGGCGCACACTTTATCGGCCAGGCGGCAACCGGCCGGTTAGGCCACGGCGGCCCTCCTGAAAAAGAACCGGGCGGGGAAAAGACATATAAACCGAAGGGGGGCAAAAAATAATGGCAAAAGTAGTTATCGATCCAGTTACGAGAATCGAGGGGCATCTGCGCATAACTGCGGTTGTAGAAAACGGGAAAGTGACCGATGCGTGGAACACCGCCACCCTCTTCCGGGGATTTGAGATATTCATGAAGGGTCGCGACCCGCGCGACTCGTGGCATTTCGCACAGAGAATCTGCGGTGTTTGCCCGACACCGCACGGGACCGCATCCGCTATGGCAGCCGAGCATGCCATGGGTATCGAGAAAGTAACGGACAACGCGCGCCTGGTCCGCAACATGATGGAAGCGGCCCAGATCGCGTACGATCATATCCTCTGGTTCTATATCCTCAATGCGTTCGATTACGTTAATGTGCCCAACGCGCTCAACGCCAAAGCGGCAACACCGGCGCTAAAAGCGGTCCAGGACCGGGTTATGGCGGTCGTGAAATCCGGACAACTCGGGCCGTTTGCAAATATGTTCTGGGATCATCCGGCGTATAAACTGCCGGCCGAGCTTGATCTCGAACTCACAGCGCACTATCTTTCGTCTATCGAGATACAGCAGCGGGCAAACGAGGCAACGGCGCTTATGGGCGGCAAGTTTCCAATGATTATGAATAACGCGGCGGGCGGGGTGACGATGCTTCCTCGGGTAGAGGATATTATCTCCTACCAAACCGCGATGCAAGATATTCAGACCTTCATCGATAGCGTTATGTTGCCCGATCTGTTGACGATTGCACCATTCTATAAAGACCTGGCGACCAACGGCCAGGGTGTTGGCAATTATTTATCATGGGGTGTTCTCGATGAGGCAAGCCAAAATCCGGAGGACAGGCTCTTCCCGCGGGGCGCGATTTTTGATCGGAAACTAGCGCTTGAGAAAGTCGATCCGGATCAGGTAAAGATGTTTACCAAGAGCTCGTTCTATGCCGACAGCCAAGGCGCCGGTAAACACCCGCTCGATGCGGGTCAAGAGTTGTTCCAGAAAGACCCGGCACTCCCGCCGCTTGAAGGCAAAGCTCTTCCCGTTAAGAAGTACGATTGGACGCAGGCAGCCCGCTATGGCAGCGACAATCGCCCGATGGAAGTCGGGCCGCTCGCCCAGGTGCTCGTTTCATATCTTGCCGGGCGGCCGGAAGCCAAGACGCTGGTGGATTCAACGCTCAAGACGCTCGGCGTACCGGGCAGGGTCGATCTTTTGATGTCGAATCTCGGCCGTATCGCGGCTCGTGTTATAAAGGCCAAGATTAATGCGGATAACGCTGTTCGCTGGAGCAATGATCTTCTCAATAACGTCAAAGCCGGTAAGACCGATGTATTTACCGATAAGGCGGTTCCGAGCACCGGTACGGGTGTAGGCGCCTGGGATGCTCCGCGCGGTGCGCTTTCGCACTATATGAGAATCGCGAACGGTAAGATCGGCGCTTACGCGGCGGTTCCGGCGTCGAACTGGAATTTGAGCCCACGCGATGACAAGGGCGTTCGCGGCCCAGTCGAAGAAGCACTCGTCGGTATGCCGGTTGTGGACCCAACGAAGCCGCTTGAGATACTGCGGGTTGTGCACACGTTCGACCCGTGAATGGCTTGTGCGGTTCACGTGATTGAACCGGAGCATAACAGAGTTCTCAAGTTCCAGGTCGGTTAGGGGTGATTGAGAATGTCAGGTGAGCGAACAACACGGCAAGAGCATCCGCTGCCCGCGGTTATCATGCACTGGACGCATCTCATATCGATGGCTATTCTTATCTTTACGGGCTTTTATATTCACTCGTCCTTTTTCAATGGCAGCATGGCGGTCGAGCGGCAACTGCACTTCATTTTTGCCTTCGTGCTGATTTACGTGGCGATCATTCGCGTATACTGGGCGTTCTTCGGGCACGGATCGGCATCGCAGGGTAGCCATGTTAAAGAGCGCGATTACAGGTTCTTCCTGCCGCAGGCGCAAAACCGGGGCAAGTTCGGCCAAACAATCCGGTACTACTTATTCCTTCGCAGGACGCACCCGGCAACAGCCAAGTATAATCCCTTACAAAAGGGGACGTATGTCTTCTGGCTGATTCTTATCATATTGCAAGCGATTACCGGGTTCGCGTTGTGGGAACCGACGATGAGCTTTTTCTCACCGCTGACTAATGCGCTCGGCGGATTGAATTGGATGAGGATCGGTCACTACTTTATTACCTGGATATTCATCATTACCATCGCGGTGCATATTTATCTGGTGCTTGCCGAAGACATCAAGCAGTTCCCGCTGATGTTTTGGTGGCGCGCCCAGGATACTTCACCGGCTAAGGAGAAGGCGTAATGTTCGAGGGTGATCAGCAGGCGTAAGACGATTGTTTGCGAGGATGAAGCAAGAGCGCAGGCTTTATAGCCGGCGTGTACAGGAACTAAAAAAGGGAGTTATATGCTCCCCTTTGGTTTATTTCTATTAGCGTAGTTGCCGCCAGGTTTTTACGCTTCTCCCAAATAAGCCTTCCGAACCTCTTCGCTTGCGAGCAGCTCTTTGGCGTCGCCCTGCATAACGATGCTGCCTGTCTGCAGCACGTACCCGCGATTTGCGATAGAGAGCGCCATGTTGGCGTTTTGCTCGGCGCACATGCGGAAGCTTAATAAGTGATGCTACAACACCCGAGCGTAGCTTCGTATGCAGACCGACCATGTTTTCACCGTTAAACAATATCTCGCCGCCGCCAGGCTTATACAGGCCGCTGATAACGTTGAAAAACGTCGTCTTTCCCGAGCCGTTCGGGCCGATTATGCTTAACTATTTCACCTTCATCAATATGGAAATCAAACGCTTTAACAGCGGTTAGACCGCCGAAACGTTTTGTTAATTTTCGAGTTTCAAGTAGAGCAATCGCTAGCTGTTCAGCTCCTCTCGCCCTTGCTCCAGGTCGAACATCACCATGGAGGCTTCTTCAACCGTATGCGAATCCATATCGTGCAGCTCTTTTCGGCGGTAGCTGTTAGGGATAATGCCTTCAGGCCTAAATATCATCACAGCCACCAAAAGCCCGCCGAAGATCAGCATGCGATAGGTATCGAAGTTGAGGAAAAAGTCTTGCAGCTGCTGCGGCCATGAGCTATAGAAGCCCTCGCCAAAGACCGCAGGCAACCAATCGGAAAATGTGTGCCTGATGATCTCGGGCAAGCTATCGAGCGCGATAGCACCGACGATAACACCGGGGATGCTGCCCATGCCGCCTAAAACTACCATACTGACTACGATAACCGAGATCATAAAACCAAAGGTCACCGGGTTTACAAAAGCTTGCAACCCGGCAAATATCGATCCGGAGAAGCCTGCAAACAGCGAGCCGAGCATAAATGAAAGCAGCTTAACCTGCGCCATGTTAATGCCCGAGCATTGCGCGGCAAGCTCATCTTCTCGCAGGGCGTTAAGCGCGCCCGAGCTTCGAGTCCTTCAGGTTGCGAATGATCCAGATGCATATAAGGATGACGGCAAACGCCAGGTAGTAAAACTTCGCGTTTGTATCGATCGTGTAGCCGAAGAGCACCGGGGATTCGCTCGCCCATAAGGCACGATGGCTTAAAGATGAGAACCACCATCAAAATTACGAAAGCGGTTACGTCTTGCCACTGGGTCGGGATCTGGAAACTGGACAGGCCGGTCAAACCTACAATAATAAACAAGAGCAATACGGTATTCGCAGCGCTGATTTTCGCTGATCGTAAGCCATGTAGCTTTACTACGGCATCCTGCTTCTCGGTGAGATACGCTTTAAGGCCGGTTATCCAGCCACCATAGTAGGCTGTTCTGATGCGTTTGCGCCGCCGTTTCTTTTCTTCTTGCGAGAGAGCTTTCTCGCTCTCATCGTAAAGCTCAACTTCAAGCGGTTTACGGGGAAGAATCCAATACTGATACACCAAGCCGACAGCGAGCCCCACGGCCGCTATATAGCTTAGTATGCTAAACGGTAAACCGACGCCGAATACTTCCGCGACGCCGAGTAGCAGGGCGCCGAGCATGGCACCCTGGATACTACCGATTCCGCCGACAGCGGCCAGCGCCGAACAATGTAAAACCACCGGAAACGAATGAGAGTTGCTTGTCGGCCGGCAAAATTGGTACCGGGCCGGTGCCGTAGATAAGCATCAGCAGGTTTTGCAGGAAAATCGACGCGCCGATGGCGCGGGGCGTTCCTCAGCGGCCGATAGGCGATAATCTCAAGCACAAAGCCCGCTATCGCGGTAAATAACATCGATAATATGAACGCAAGAAAGACATAGATAAGTATCAGGTATAGAGACGTTGAATCGGTTACGCCGAAAAGGGTGAAGAATGTCGCACCGAGCAAGCTGCCGATTGCAAAAATTTCGCTATGCGCGAAGTTGATAATCTTAAGGACGCCGTAGATGATACTATAGCCGGGTGCAATAAGCGCGTATATCATGCCGAATGTTATGCCGTTAATTGCAAGTTCTAAAAAATCTGATGGATTCAATGTGTCCCTTTCAAGTAATAAATTCGCCGCAAAGAGGGGTTTTTACGCCCCCTCTTTGCGGCGTCTTACTTATACAAAGCCGGTGCTCCGAACTTGCTTACTTAGCTACCGGAACAAACTTTCCATCTTTGATAACGAACTGAGAAACGCCACCCTTGATCTGGATGTCGCCCTTCTTGGCAAAGCTGAACTCACCGATGATACCTTTGTATTTAATCTTCTTCAGTGATGCGATGACTGCTTTGCCGTCGGTCGTGCCGGCATCTTTCATTGCCCCTATAAGCATGCCAAACGCATCGTATGCGTTTTCTGCATATGGGCCAGGATCTTTGCCGGTAGTATCCTTGTATTCTTTCTGGAATTTGTCATAGCCGGACATCTGGCTTCTGTCGAGGCCGAATGTGACCATCATGCCTTCGACATTTTTCTTGCCGCCGGCCTCTTTAAAGAGCTCTTCCGACTTAGCGCCGTCGCCGCCCATGAATGCGACTTTCTTAAGGTTGGCTTCGATCATTTGCTTGCGTAGCAGACCTGCTTGGCGGTGATAACCGGTAAAGATGACGCACTTGCTGCCGAAGGCTTTGATGTTGCCGATCTGTGCCGAGAAGTTGTCTTGCTTGTCGTCGGTTGCATGCTCGCGTTTTACGCTGACACCTTTGTCTTTAAGGGTTTTCTCAACAACATCGCCGAGCGCTTTGGCATAGTCGCCGCTATCATCCACGACTGTGACTTTCTTGTAGCCATTTGCGGCAGCCCAGTCACCGATGACTTTGCCCTGGAGATCGTCTCTCAGGCAGGTGCGGAAGAAGTTGGTGTGGCCGACATCGGTAAGGTCGGGGCGAGTCGACGACGGCGAGATCATCGCGATGTCTTCTTTCTTGTAAACCGGAAGCGCAGCATTGGTGTTACCGCTGGTCAGGCAACCGATAACGCCGACCGCACCTTTGTCGATGGCGTTCTGGGCTACGACGGCGGCTTCACCGGTCTCACCCTTATCATCCATGGTTAGAACCTTGACCTTGTATTCCTTGCCGCCGATCTTAACGGTGCTGCCAAGATCTTTTGCAGCAAGGTCGACACCGGTCTTAGCGGCAAAACCACAGTCAGCTAGTCCACCGGTTAGTGAGGTATGATTGACGATTATGAATTCTTGCGCTGTAGACCCTGCAGATTTGGTATCAGCAGCCTGTTGTGTGTTCTTCGCGCATCCGCTAACACCGAGTGCGACCGCGAGTACAATTGTTAATAAGATAACTAATAAATACTTTTTCAAATGGACCCTCCTCTCGAATCTAACAACCGATAGCTCTCTATCATAATCCGCCTATTAAATACCCCCTTACCCCATTATGGCTTCGTTACAAAACTGTTACATTCAATATTCATCTTATGGGAGAGCGATTCCTTCTCTTATTTACTGTCAGGCGTAAATAAATCAATCGCTTATAAGTGCTACACGAGCGATACCATCAAATGTGCGGTGTTGGTGGGAATGCCGTTACTATATACGGCGGTATCCTGGTTCGACATAGAGGCGCTTCATCTCACAGGAGTCTCGTCGATTTTTCTAAGCGCTATGCAACCCACAAATACATCATCACATTGCGCTAGGAGCAATTGGCCTATCGGTTTTGAATATTCGCCTGGCAACTCCCTGAGTTCGCGTTGAAAATCGCTGAATCAGGTGCATTCATCGCTTTGCAGGGCATAGCGCAGAAACAATTCTCGTGCCTGGCCGATATCTTCTTCGGTTTGGGCGGGGAAAATCGATAGCATGTGTCAGCAATCCTTACTCCCTCGAAAAATCGCTTCTCGCAATAAGCATAAAGGCAGATCTGCCTGTAATTGGCACAACTAAAAGGTTCGCCTTAACCTTGGGGGGGATACATTTTAAAACAAAAATAGGTAGTGGGTCAGTTTGAATTGGAATGAACTGTAAACTTAGTGGTAGTTTATCGGTTTGGTTAAAGCGGCCAAGTGGGTAATACGATATATCAAGTGGTGATAATAATGATAACAGAACGGGAAAGAATAGATGCAGAGGCACAAGCGTTAGTGTACTCGCAGCAGGTTTTTGCAGGAGCAAAACTCGCCGCTTCCATAACGGTTAAAGATGAATTAGGTGAAGCCGTCTTAGCTGTAGTTAATCAAGAGGGTTGTTCTGCTATAACCGAGGTTGAAGATGGCTGGGCGACCATCCTTATTTATAAATACGATTTTGTTTTGCTGTTATATGAAGAGATGCGGGCTAGGCAGTCTTCTGGACCACCTAGCCTGCTAGACGTGTGGTCTACAGGCAAACTATTTGGATACTCAGATTACGAAATTTCTCAGTACCTACATGACCATGGTTTCGTTGATTCTGTGTCTATGTGAGGATAGACTGCAGAATCCAGTCGGCGCCACTATTTGGGCAGTTATGCATACTGCAGGGCGGGACCTTATTACCCTTGTTAAGGATAATTGTGTTCGGGCAAGCGGTGTGTTTGTATCGACCAGTTTCTGGTGCTAACGAACCTACCTTAACCCTTGTACCAACTTGAGCCACATTATTCACCTCTTTTCTTGTGGAATAAAACCATTGTACTATATTTTTAGCTAGCGTCTATTCCATAAGGCTGGCTAGTTCTTCAACCGTCCAAACATGGTCTGCGATTCCAGCGGCCATAGCTGGCGTGGTTGGGTACTGCTTCGAGAGGCTTTTATGTGGTCTAGCGAAGTCGTAATACATGAAGTGAAGGCTAACCGCATGTGCTAGATTCTCTGCTTTCTTTGAGAAGGCGTTAGTAAGTCTCGTAAACCTTCTCATACCCATGCGCATCGTCAAGTTTTGGCGCTCTACATACGAGGTCGAGACGTGGGCTTTGTCGGGGTTGCCTGCCACGACCTGCACATCGGTTCCGAGGCATTTAGCCGGTGAATACCGCTTCTGTGTTTCAGGTTCGACGCCGTAAATCTTATGCAGCACCGCGTAGTCAATATCGCCACCGAAACTATCTTCAACCGCTTCCAGATATGGCTTGTAGCCGTCTGTAGTAAGCTGAACCTTGTAGCGCAACCGTGAAGCCACATCAGAAACAAACGCCTTAGCGTCTTTACTGTTGCGCTCCCCGACTAAGAAAGAAACAACGAGCTTCGTATCGGCGTCCATAGCAACCCACGTCCACACGTCGCCGTAACCAAATTCGCCCCGGTGTTCTTCGGGTATGTTTTTCTGCTTGGAATAAACAAAGCTCCAAATCTCGTCGAATTGCAGGCGCCTGCATTTGAGATCATGCATAATCGCGTCTTGATAGATCGAGCAACCTTCACCGAGATCGACAAGTAATTTGGCGACGGTGTTCTTAGCGACGCCGGTTATGCGAACCGTGCCCCTAATGCTTGTACCTTCGACAAGGCATTTAATTACTTGTACTCGTTTCTCAACGGATAGCTTGTTCATACTGACCATTATACTTGAGCGGTTAAGCAAAGTAAATACCTTATATTACTTCTTTTTACTTGTTTTCTTCTAAAACACTACTACTTAAAAGGGGCAATCATCATAAAGTGAGCTATCTTGTGGTACTTCTTCGCCTCCTGGGCTGAAATCCTCAGACTGTTCCAGTTCTTCAAAATCGGGGTCATCCTCCCATTCTATCAGGCCAAATGTATTTGGTTCAGGTCTAGCAAATATCTGATTTTTTCTAACATAAAGGCCCAAGGAACCGCTAAGAGAAGTTCTCTCATTGCTGTTTGGTTCTTTACCAATGCCTCTAAGAATATCCATGATATGCATGGGTTTTCCCTGCTCTTTAAGAAATTCTTGGGTTTTCTGAACAGCACTACCTTTTCTCAATACTATTTCTTCTGAACCATTCCCATTCATATAGTCCTTAGGTAGCAGCTTTAAGGCTTCTTGTAAGCCCTGTAAGTAAGCGTTTGCCTCGGCAATCTTGATCTGATAGTCTTGAATTTCCTGTTCTTTTCTCTTAATTCTATCCTCAAGTTTTTCCCTGACGCCCATATTGAACTCCCTTCACTTTTTTCTTGAGCGTATCATAAGGGATTTATGGTAGCAAGCGAAAAAGTGTGGTACTATTTGAAGGAAATATTAACACTTCATCTACAACTGGCTCTAGAATAGGAGGAAAAGTTCTATGGACGAAGAGCTTGACGGCACTACCGCAACACTAAAGGAAGCTATGCAAATATCAAAAAAAGGAACCGAGTACTGGATGGCGAGAGAGCTCATGAAGATTTTAAAATATCCAGAGTGGCGATATTTTAAGAATGTTATTGAGAAAGCAATGAAGGCATGCGAAGGCGTGGGGGAAGACATCAACGAGCATTTCGGTGAGACCACCAAAATGGTTACAGTAGGAAGTGGTGCGAAGGTACAGGTACAGGATTATTATCTAAATAGATATGCTTGCTATCTAATCGCTATGAACGGTAACCCACAGAACATCGAGATAGCGAAGGCGCAAACATATTTCGCAGTACAGACCAGAAGGCAAGAGATACAGGAAAAACTAACCGAAGAGGAGCGAAGGCTACTTCTCCGTAATCGAGTAAAGGACGCTAACAACAAATTAAAACGAGCAGCGAAGGACGCCGGAGTTAAGATGTATGGGGTTTTCCAAGATGCCGGATATCGCGGGCTGTATGGTGGTATGAGTCTTACCGACCTTAAAGCGTTTAAGAAGCTCGATAAAAAAGACCAGCTCCTCGACCGGATAGGACGGACCGAATTAGCTGCGAACGAGTTCCGCATTACACAGACCGAAGATAGATTGGTACGCGATAAGGTAAACAACGAACCGCAAGCAATTCGCACTCATCGCGAGGTCGGTGAAGAAGTTCGCAGGGCAATCCAAAAGATTGGTGGCACCATGCCTGAAAAACTACCTATCGAACCGCCGATAAAGGAAATCGAGCGTAAATTAAAACAAGAGACCAAAGAACTGCATGATTAATCATCGGTGGGCGGTTTTTTCCCCCACCGAGCAGCAGCAGCCCTCTTAGCTATCTCCTGCCTCTGTTCAGGGGTGAGCTTTTCAGCTCTCGCTTTGCCGCCCTTTAAGCCACCTCTGCGTCCGAGTTCGACGGCAGCAGCATTTTTCTCCTGACCGGGCTCAGGAATGCGCTTTTCTTCTTCTGTGGCATCGTTTACAATGTCGGCGGCGAGACGGTTTAAGTCCACCGGCCGCTTCTTTCTTGAGCGGTCATGCATAATACATCTATATTACCACATTTTCCAGGGCGTTAAAATATTTCTTGATTCAAACTGACCCACTACCCAAAAATACGCTTTATTCACTTCTAGCCTAAAGTATGCATGAAGGGTTGAGCAGGGTCAAGTGCAGTTCTCTTGGACAACCGCATGAAAACAGGTTAAATGCGGCCGGAAAACTCCGGCCGCATTTAACCTTTACGCTACATAGGCAAAAACCTTACGCGGCCTTCTCGAATCCCATGCCGCGAGGCATTATGTTGACCTGCGTTTGCATGACCTGGTTTATATAATCGTTGGCCGGCATCTGCGGCGGTGCGAAGAGCTTTTGCATATTCGGTGCGTACTTGGCTGAATCCTTGTGCTCGACGTTACTATATGTGTCTCTTAGCCAGCTTAAATGTTGCTCGTCCTGGCGAAGCGCGTATTCATGGGCGCGTTTTGCGTTCGCATCTTTTGCCATATGCGCGCCGAGTTGATGTGTGCGAATCTCCGCCATCTCATTTATCATCGCCCGCTCAAGCGGTGTGGCGTTAGGGTCATCGAGCGATTCCAACATGGATGCGTGAAGGGTTTCGATAGCGTTTATCATTGAGTAAAGACGCCGTGCAACGTAGGACGGCAGCATCCTTCTGAACAGTTGCAGTTCGTTATGTAAGCTCTCCTCGGCTGCAAGGAGCATATGCAGGTTAACAAAACTCATGATATCATCACCATCTTTATTCAGGTGCGGTTTCATAAGGTCGTCGGTCGGTACAAACTGCTTATCGAGCGGTCTTCCCCTGCGAACCTCGATATGGTTTTTAATTACGCCTTGCGGGTTGGTGCCGACTTGTGAAGCGATATCGGCTATCGCCTTTGTCTGGGTGAGGTGGTCGTATAGAATATAGTCATAGACGCTTTTGCAAGTTTGGTTCGGCTCGACCTGTGCGGCTTCGGTAAAACCGGTGACGGCTGTCATTTCGAGCGCTAAGCTTGCTTCGAGTGGTGTTGTGTCCGGGTCGGTGAGCGAGCCCATCATTGCGAGGTGTTCTTCCTCTTGTGCGCCGATCTGGGTAAAGAGCCGCTTGATGTCCGGGTTAGAAGTCATACTGGCAAAGTGATGGTAATCCGTCCACTGATGTTGCTCGATTGCATAACCGGCGGTTATCTTGGCAAGTTCTTGGGGCGCTACCTGAGTTTTCTCGACATGCGGAAGCGTCCATTCGTTGAGTTCGCGCTGGATATCAGCGTTATTTGTCATGTCATTGTAAATGGTTGCCACAAATATCCCTCCAAAATATATACGTGGAATGTAACGTCGCACTATATACCCGCTCATTTCTCGGCACAATCAGCAGGTCGCATATGAATACGTTTATTCCACCAGCTGATACTGCTTGACAGAGACGTTAGAGAAGCTCACTAGTAGTGGAATAAATCAAAAATGGGAACAGGACAAAACTCAGCACAATCTAATATGGATCGGTACCGATGGTTTGCGCTGATTTTTCTTGCTGCGGGTCTTGCTATCGTTATTACCGATAACGCGGTATTAAATGTCGCCGTCCCCTATGTCCTGCGTGATTTAAATACAACGCTTGATGCAATGCAGCGGGTGATCTCTGGGTATGCCCTTATTATTGCGACCCTTCTTATTACGATGGGTCGCCTTGGCGATATGATCGGGCGCAGAAAAGTCTTTCGCACCGGCATTGTTCTTTTGCGGTAGGTTCGTTTATCGCCTCTTGCTACAACGGCGGCCATCCTCTTCATAGGCGAGGCCGCTATCGAGGCGGTCGGTGGCCGGCACAGCGGCCGTATCCGGGCCACTGTCAGGGGGCTACCTCACGACGTATTACTCTTGGCGATGGTCGCTTCGAATCAATGTGGCAGTCGCCGGGCTTTCGCTCGTACCGGGGTTTGCCCTGTTCGGCATAGGCATCGGTACGACATCAGCCCAGCTTACCAATTCCAGCCTCTCATCAGTGCCCTTACATTTAGCCGGTGAGGCGTCCGCGGTTATGCTGCGGCGTAAGAACCCGTTCGGTATTTTTGTGTCTTACCAATTCAAGTGACGTTTGTAAATTTAATTGAAAGGATACAAAACTCGTATGGCGATGAGAGCACCGGGGCCACCGAACCCGGCCGGACGAGACGTTACAATACCTATAGACGGCACATGGCTTAAAGGAGATCTTATACTTCCTCAAGGTGCCCGAGCCGTGATTTTGTTTGCCCATGGAAGCGGCAGCAGCAGGCTGAGCCCCCGAAATAGATTTGTGGCTGAAGTCTTACAGCAGGCCAGGCTGGGCACGCTTCTCTTTGATCTATTAACCGAGCAAGAAGAAGCTATCGATATCATGACCGCCGAACTGCGCTTCAATATCGATCTGCTTGCCGACCGGCTGATCGGCGCAACCGATTGGGCGATTGCCGGCGATGACACCCGTGGTTTAAAAATCGGATATTTTGGGGCGAGTACCGGGGCGGCAGCTGCACTTATCGCGGCGGCCGCGCGGCCGCGCACCACCTATGCCGTGGTATCACGGGGCGGCCGGCCTGATCTTGCCGGGCGCGTGCTTAACCGGCTTACCGCGCCCACGCTCTTGATTGTCGGTGGTGAAGATCCCCAGGTTATTAAGCTTAACGAACAGGCGCTTGAGAAACTCCCAGCCACCACGGAGAAGGAACTCAGGATCATTCCCGGGGCGACCCATCTTTTTGAAGAGCCGGGAACGCTCGAGGAAGTATCAAGGCTTGCGACGGATTGGTTCACACACTATTTATAGTCTCCTACCGTTATTTTAAAAACCGTCTTGAGCCATAGTAACCGCTTTTGTTACAAATACCGCCCTACAGGGCTTTTTGCATTACATCCGATCTGTGCGTGGTCGATCTAACAGCCCATTACCTGCTTCTGCGTCGCGTTACGCATCAGCTTAAGTTGTTACGAGATGGCTGCCCGCTTGCCGTTGATAAAAGACTATCCGATGTGACTGCGCGCGCAAACCGGCGTATTGTTCTTAGCGCGTATGGCAAATTGACAGTGCAGGTCAAGAAGCGCAGAATAGAGGCGTGTCGCATGGCACCGCAAAGCGTATCTGCGGTTTCTGGAAAACCAAGGGGTTGTTATGATAGAAGAAGAAGTTGGGGCAAAACTACTTGCGGGGAACACCTACTATTTCCCGGGGCTTGCTAATTCAGGCTTTAAAGGTGGTTGCCTTATTGATACCGGCCCGGAAGAATCTATCTATGACGGGTTCGATATTCGCGAAGTTCTCATAACACACGGCCATGCCGATCACTTCTCCAGTGCCGCAGTATTGCGCCGGCGGGGCGCGCGGATCGTCGCGTCGCGCGAGGAAGTATCGCTCATCGAAAACCCCGAAATTAATATTCGGGGTATGTTCTCATGGGCTAAGCCGTCCGATGAAATGGTGACGAAACTCTTTCGCGGAGAAGGATGCCGGGTCGATGCCTATCTCGACCAGTGGCATGATTCGGGTATTCAGGTCATACCGCTTCCCGGGCATTCGTTAGGTCACTCAGGTTTTTTAACTGAAGACGGCGTTCTTTTTACGGGCGACGCGCTTTATCTAAAAGAGCTGTGGGAACGCCATCCGCTACCGTACGCTATCGATGTCGGGCTTGTAAAAAGCTCGCTCGAACTTATAGACTCGCTCGACTTTGAGGTGCTTGTGCCGGCGCACGGCCGGCCGATAACCAAAGCGGAGAGCCGCAGCCATATACAATACCACACCGAGCGCATCGAGGCGATTTCCACGATCGTCCTTGCCGCGCTGCAGGAAGCCTGCACGACCGAAGAGATTATCGCTGCCGTCTCGGCGGAGCTTGGTCTATTCGAAAACCCGGCGCAGTACTGGCTGGCTGTTACCACAGTAAAAGGGTTTTTGGCGAGTTTAATGCAGCAGAAGCTGCTCGGATTCTTCGTAAAGAATCATGCCGGCTATTGGCATACGCTCTAGGGCGCTTGTTTTACTCAACGAACTGAAAAGTTTGTCCAATCCGAAAGCGGTTGAAGGTATGGCCCACTATGGAATTAACCCCGAAAACACGCTCGGTGTGTCGATTCCCACTATCCGGGCGATGGCTAAACGTGCGGGCAAGAACCACGAGCTTGCAGCCGAGCTGTGGGCGAGTAAGATTCATGGAGCGCGTATCCTGGCAAGTATGGTCGATGAGCCAAAGCGGGTAACAGAAGAGCAAATGGAATGTTGGGTTCGCGATTTCGATTCATGGGATGTGTGCGACCAGGTGTGCATGAATCTGTTTGAAGATACGCCGTTCGCCTATCAAAAGGCCGTGCAGCGGAGTGCCCGCGATATTGAAACAACAAACGCTGTTAGCTGCTATCATCTCATGGAAGTTAACGCTTTGAAACTATCGACACTGAAGCCATTATAGAAATATTGTTCAAATTAAGCGAGCTAGTAGAAGCTATTGTAGTAGAGGTTGAAGTATAGGAGGCTGTTATGAAACGCATTGCTGTTGTTACCAGTGGTGGCGATGCCCCGGGTATGAACGCAGCTGTTCGCGCGATCACACGGTACGGCATTGATAAGGGTTTGGAGGTTTTCGGCGTTCGCAACGGTTATGCCGGTTTGATCGAAGACGATATTATACCGCTCTCCGCCCGCGAAGTGAGCGGTATTTTGCAACTCGGCGGTACGGTTCTTGGCACCGCCCGCAGCCGGGAATTTCGAACCGACGACGCCCAGCACCGGGCGATTGGGAATCTGCAGGCACGCGGCATCGATGCCCTTATCGTAATCGGGGGCAACGGTTCGCAGCAGGGAGCGTACGCGCTTTCAACGAAAGGATTTCCCGTGGCCGGCGTGGCGTCGACTATCGACAACGATCTTTACGGCTCGGACACAACCATCGGCGTGGATACCGCGCTCAACATCATCCTCGAATCGATAGACCGGCTGAAGACCACAGCCGAATCCCATACGCGGGCGTTCCTCATTGAAGTCATGGGCCGTCATTACGGTTACCTTGCATTAATGGCCGGCCTTGCAGGCGGCGCCGAAATCGTTGTTACTCCCGAGTTTGAAGTAGAGCCCGCAACGATTGCGGACGAGCTGCGTGCGGCATACGAACGCGGCAAGAGGCACGCAATCGTTCTTGTTACCGATGGCGCGCAAAACAACGCCGATCATATTACCAAATACTTCAGAGAGCACGGCGAAGAGGTTGGGTACGAACTGCGCGTTACTATCCTCGGCCATGTGCAGCGCGGCGGGATTCCGACCGCGTATGACCGGATTCTTGCAACCCGCTTCGGGGTCGAGGCGGTAAGACTACTGCTTGAAGGCGACAGCAGTAAACTTGTTGGAATGATCGAAGGCCGTATCGCATATACGCCGTTCGAAGAAGTAGTCGCAAACACGAAAACCCTCGATCTTGAGTTGTGGCAGCTCAGCAATATCCTGGCGCGATAATTAAGCTTTACTAAACACAAACGGATAACCTATTGTCGAAGGTTTCCTAAGAATCTCCGATAATAGGTTATACCAGCGCTTGCTTATGTTTACTGCGGGCGTATTTTGGGCAATCAACAGGTAATAACTGGAGGTGCTCCCATGGTGACTAAGGTAATCGAGACCGGTGCGCTCTATTTCTCCTATACGGTAAAAGATGATTCCAAAGCAGCAAATAGCTTTGAAGATATCGATCGGTTTTACCTGGTGATGGTGCCCGATGCGGTCGAGCCTGAAAAAGAGAAGCTGGTACGGGAATTGGTCGTAGGGCAGAAATGTTTACCTGCGATTGCGGACGATTCAGCAATGTCGATTGAGCGTAACTGGGCGTTCGTTGACTATATAACCGGGAATCAGGCGGATATTCCCGCCAAAAATTCAGCCGGTACCGCACGGTATCGACTTACAGTGCATGACGATCGTTCCGAGCTGGCATATGTACTCGAGCCCCCGGAACAGCCCGACGAAATGCAGCGAGCATTCAATATCATGCCTGAAGCTTCCTATATCGTAAAAGTCAAACATCCGGAAACCATTAATCCGTATTATGCAGGCGCTGAGCAGGAACCGGAATACCCGGAGGCGCTTGAGATTCTTTTTGATGAGGACTGGATCGATATTGTGGACGAACGTTTACTCAATTACGAGAACGCACAGATAATCCTGATCGGCACCTAAGGCGGGCGTGAAGCCCGCCTCCTATTATATTTCCGGCACCATTGCAGTGCATCTAAATATCTACACCGGCACACGCTACGGTTACTTCCCGGATTTACCTTTCAGTTCGCTGAGTGCCGCTTCGAGTTTCTTCATATCTTCGCCGTAACTTGCCCAATCACCAGAGCGTTGTTTTGCCTGCGCGTCGTTAAACAGCTGATCCGCCTGATCTATCAAAGCCCGGATTGAAGCGGGTGCGCTCGGTGTACCGGTAGTGCCGCCGCCTGTTGCTTGTGCCGGCTGGGCGTTTTTACCAAAGATGACATCAAGCGCGGTCGCCAGGTCGGGCTCCATTGCGATCTTCGGGCCGTACGCCACTATAACTCGCTTGAGCTGTGGTAATTCCGTTTGTTCCGATTGTAGGTAGAGCGGCTCGACATAAATTATAGAATTCTTGACCGGTATCACGAAGATATTGCCGCGGATAACCCGCGAACCCTGCTGGTTCCACAGCGACAGCTGCTGGGAAATATCGGGCGTCTGGTTGATTCGCGCCTCGATTTGCATCGGCCCGTACACCAGCTTTTGTTTGGGGAACGTATACACGAGCATTTTGCCGTACTCGTCCGGGTTGCACTTGGCGGTAAACCACGCAATCATATTGTCCTTATTCGACGGCGTAAAGGTGTTAAGCAGCATAAACTCAGTATTCTTCTCGCTGGGCAGCCGCATTTCCATATAGTACGGTTCAATCTGTGTCTTGGTGCCGTCGACCGCTTCTTGCGAGATCGTCCAGAGATCTTCCTTGTTGTAGAAAACCTGCGGGTCGGCCATATGAAATTGCGCGAATGTCTTGCTCTGGATTGTAAAGAGTTTGACCGGGTAACGAATGTGCGCTCTTAAGCCCGAAGGCAGCTGCGACGCGTCCTTGAACAATTCTGGAAATATCTTGCGATATGTTTTAACTATGGGGTCGCTCGGATCGAACACGTAGTAATTGACCGTACCGTTGTACGCGTCGACAACCACCTTAACAGAGTTGCGGATGTAATTCCGATCACCATCGTATGGATGAGCATACGGGTACCGCGAAGCCGTTGTATAGGCATCGACCATCCAATAGAGCCTGCCTTTATCGACGACGATATATGGATCATCTTCATACGTCAGGAACGGTGCGATTCGCTTTACGCGGTCTTCTATGTTGCGGTAGAACATAATCCGGCTCTTATCGGTCAGCGAATCGGAGAGCAACAGTTTAAGCGTGCCGAAGCGCCATGCGAACGCTAACCGGTTCGCCATACTGCTTAAGCCAACACCGTCTTGACCTGAGTATGTCGTGTATTTATTGCCGCTTCCCATGGGGTAATCAAATTCTTTGGTCTTTGTATTTGTAATGATAAAATCGCTTGACGTATTCTGCGTTTCGCCGAAGTATATCTCGGGGCGCGTAACCTTAAGGTCGGCTATGCTGGTCTTTGGCGGGATATCTTGCGTGATGAGCTTCGGTAAACCGTCGTCGGTTAATTCATTTACCTTGTTTGCCACAACACCGTAGCCGTGCGTATAGACCAGGTGCTCGTTTACCCAGGTGCGTGCGTTGTCCGGCAAGCTTGCAGTATTAAGCTCACGCGCCGCAATACCGACCTGCCGAAGCCTCCCGTCGATCTCATACCGGTCGACATCGACATCGGTGAAATCGTAGTAGAGGCGTATGCTCTGGATCTGGTTAAACGTCTTTAGAAGCGGCTGCCAATCCCAGAGCCTTATGTTATCGATAGTCTGCTTATCACTGTTCATGGCAGCCTTATCTAGTGTATCTTCCGCTGAAAACGGCTTCTCGGTAATCGCATTGAGGTTATATGCCAAATTCGTAAACTTGATTGACTGTTTGATATATGGTGTCTCTTTCTGGATTTCGTTCGGCGACACCAAGTACTGCTGGACAAACGCAGGGTACACGCCGCCAACCAGCACGCCGACTGCTACAATCACGGTCATGCCGGCGATAGGAAGCTTCCATCCTTTGAAATATATGTTGACCAGGAAGAGGGCTGCCGTGACCAGCGAGGTGATCATCAGAATGGTATAGGCGGGAATCCGCGCGTGAATATCGGTATAGCCTGCGCCGAAAATAACGCCGGCGGGCGAGAGCAAGAGGTCGTACGTGCCGAACTTGAACGATACCGCAAGCAGCGCGAAGAACAGCCCGATGAGAACCGATAGATGTGCCTTTATGTGTGGCGTTAGTTTATCGAGCCCCGGGCGATAAGCCATTCCCGTGCTAAACGCATATATTGCTGCAACCATTATGGTCGAGAAGATCACCATCTGGTATCCGATTGAGATCAAGAGCCGGTAAAACGGAATCGAAAACATATGAAACGAGACGTCGAGGCCGAATAGCGGATCTTTTACCCCGAAAGGCACCTGGTTCAAGTATTTAAGCACGGCGTCCCAAGAACCGGCCGCATTTATGCCTGCAAAAAGGGCGAAAATCGCCGATACTGCAAACAGGATCAGTCCAAAGTAGCGCATGCCAACCGGCGTTTTTATAAGGGTCACATTGCCGCTTATGGGGTTTATGGTAGGCGCCTGTTGCCACGTGGTTGGCGGCGGCGAGATGCGCCGGGCGATAAGCGCGTTGGCGAAAAAGAAAACGAAGAATGCCAGCCCGGCAACGAGCGCTATCAGCACATTAACCGAGAGTATCTTCGAAAAGACCGAGACGTAGCCGATTTGCTTAAACCAGAGCCAATCAGTGAACAGCTGAATTACGGCAAATGATGCGACGAACACTGTAAAAAGCAGTGCTGCTAAGCTGAGTGCGATGATATTGGAACGTTTCAAAATAACCTCCGTGCGGCGTTTATTTAAGCGACTGGAATATATATGATCCTATTTGTGGTGCGGTACGTGTGTGATGATGCTCTTACTATTATGTAGCGCAGGCGCACAAAAACGCAATAGGGACTTATTTGCAGGGTGGAGTATCCATTTCCAGCAGGGCAACTTGCAAGCATTATATTTTGTTGCAGCCTATTTAATAAAAGCCACCAGCCTATCCCGGTGGAATGCGCCGACGAGCATCCAGAGCATAACGGCGTCAATGATTGCAAACAAGAGACCGACGAGGAACACAATGCCGAGGCTGAAATACATTACACCGGATGCTTGCGCCACCACAAAGCCGACAAAGGGCAGAACGACCGCGCCGGCGATCGAGTTGGCTTCCTGGTAGCCCTTTACGCGGGCGGAGATCATAACCGTTATCCCAATGATGAGGAGCGATGTTGTCGGCACTACCCACGCCATGAGTAACCACCAGTTAAGCGTCGGGAAAAAGATGGTTTTTAAGATTGGAAACCCGAGCGCATTAACGACCACCGTATAGAGTGCGAAGCAGATCCACGAGACGATCATCGCCGGGACGAACGAGGCCATTATCTTTCCCATGATAAGCTCGCGGTCGGTAACGGGCGTATAGAGGATACCTTCAAGCGTTTTGCGCTCTTTCTCTCCGGCAAAACTATTCGCCGAGATCATCATCGACACCATAACCGGTATAAGCAGGAAGAATGCTGCAAAAAGATACACTGTCATGAAATATACCATTTGTTCGTTAAGGCCATGGATTGTGGAAGGTATAGCGCCTGCCGGAAGATGTTTAACGGCCTGCACGAATTGCTGCGTCTGGTTGTTGGCGCCATAACGCATGGTTAAAATCATCACCGTTGGCATTATCCCGACAAAGATTAATGGGACAAGCAGCATCGGGAGCATTATCTGGTTGTTGCTGAACGCCTCTTTCAGGTCTTTCTTCATGATGGCTAGCGACCGCTTAACGTTCATTACTTCGTCTCCTTTACCAGAGCGAGGTATGCGTCCTGCAGCGTTGGTTCGTCCTCGAAAATACCATAAATATCAACATCGAGTTTGGCTAGCCGGCGAATAAGCTCCGGAATGCTCTCTTTGCTTGCAACCTTGAATCTGATTTCGCCGTTTGCACGCTCGCTTTCGAGGACAAACGGCATATTGTCTTTAAGAAAAGCCGCATCAAGTTGTGCGCCGTCGCCCGAAAGCCGCACGTTTACCCAGATATCGGTAAAAACCTTGCGCGCAAGCTCGTGCGGGGCTCCGACCGCCTGGATATTTCCCTTATTAAGGACGGCAACGATATCGCAGGTCGCTTCCATCTCTTCGAGACGGTGTGACGCAATGAAAAACGTTTTTGAACTATCGCTGCTGACGGATTTGATATACTGCAGCAACTCGAACGAAGCTTCAGGGTCGAGACCCGCCGTCGGCTCGTCGAGGTAGACGAGTTCGGGGTCGCTGACTAACGCGCGGGCGATTGAAACCTTCTGCCGCATACCTTTACTGAACGTCTCGATTTTGGCTTTTGTGCGATCCGTAAGCTCAAATTGTTCTAGCAGTATTTTGGACCGTTCGATCGCTTTCTCGTTCGACATACCATAAAGCTCACCGAAAAGACGAAGATTATCGAGCGCGGTAAGCCGCTCGTACAGGTTGGTGTCGGTTTGCACCCCAACGCGCTGCCGGATATCCTGGATATTTGTTGTAAGGTCGAGGCCGAGGATGGTAATCGAACCGGCGCTGGTTGGCGTGATAATGCCGTTCAGCACGCGAACCATTGTGGTCTTACCGGCGCCATTTGGGCCGAGAAGACCGAACACCGCGCCATGCCGGATCGAGATGGTTACGTCATCAAGGGCTGTTACATGCGCAAAATCATGTTTGATATGCGTTGCTTCAATTGCCGGTGCGTTCATGGTTTCATTATAGGGCATAGGTTGCTTTGAGGATACAGAGTAATCCGTTGGGAGAACGATATGCTGTGGCCGGACGAATTTTTCGTCACCGCCAGAGATAGCAAGGGATGGCAGTGGGCGGGGATTCGGTGTTGTAATTATTTATCGTAAAATGCAGAAACCTCCATATGGAGGTTTCTGCATACATACAGCCAGAATGCTCTTATAATATACCATAAGGGGTATGACAAAGCAATTATTGTTACAATATTTCAGCAAGATATTATAACGGTTATAGGGAAGAAGGCGCTTAGCTGTAGGCTTTTCTTTTCTTGTTGCCCGAGCGCTTCTGATCCGAAAAAGCGCTTCCTCTGATCTTCCATATCTTGTTAATCTCATAGAGGCGGATGGTCATCTCATCAGCGCCCGATTTATGCGGTAGGTTTGCCCGCACCGTCGCGAAGTAGTCGTTCACAGTGATAGAGAGAAGCCGTGCCGCAGGAAAACGCTCAGATATCACAGCGCTGATATGAACAACATCTTGTATCGTCTTATCCAGGTTTCTCGATGTAGGATCGATGCATATTTGCACCGATTGGTACTGTGCCGAGCCAGTTGTATCAATTTCGGTATCAAGCCTTTTGTGAACAACCGCCATGTTAAACTCTCCTCCCACCGTCTTGCTGTTGCTGATACGCTTTATTAAAACCGGCATCCAGGCATATGGGGTACAAAAATACGCATACGTGTGCCGGAGTTGTTGCTGCTTGGCTTTAGTGTAGGGCGCCGAACTGCGCCTGTCTGGTATCAGAAGTGCTGATGTGGAGAGAAGGTGCTGGTAAACATGGGGGAGATACGCAGAAATAACTAGACTAATTAAGGTCGTTTACGTTAAGCGAATCAAACCAATCGATGAGGTCTTCTTTGCTCAGCAAGCCGGTTACCACGCAATAAATGGCGCAATCGGCTTTGTCACGCGAGCCGATACGCGACTTGATATCTTCGACGTGTTTACGAACCGTCGGCAGCTTAATCTCGAGCGTGTCGGCGATTTGCTTGTCCGACAACCCTTTTGCGCGAAGCGTTATAATCTCGCGCTGCCGCGGCGTTAGCATATCGAGCAGCTGCAGCGCTGTTTCATTGTCATCATCAAAGAGCTCGACGACCGGCGCCTGGCGGCGTTTGACCCGGGATACCTGGCTGTAGAGCTGGGTCATCGCGTCAACATCCCCGCGCGAAAAGAGGCCGATTCGCGTACCGATTACGTTGCTAAACCACAGCTTAATATTATCGGCCAGCATGTGTGTAGTAAGAGCCAACGCGGTAATGAGAACCAGCGTTCGCATGGGCACTCCAAGAATCGTGTTCTGGCCCGTAAAGACAGCTATTGCATAGATGCCTGCAATCCCCAATGCGCCGAGTGAGGCGTAGATCACGTCTCGTTCGAGAGCCTCTCGCTTGAGCAGTGCGTTATGTTTTAGAATCGCTATTGCAACAATGATTATGCCGACAGCGAGCACGCGATTTCCGGTCACAATGCTGCCGTGGGTGCCCGTGGTGCTTGCAATCACGAGCCCCACAGACGCAATCCAGAACAAGATTCCCCCAAGGCTTAACCACCAGAACTCCGATCTGAATCGCGAACGGTAAAACGGGATCCCGCTAAACGCCAGCTCGTTGACGCCGCGCCAGAAAAACGTGGCGCTACCGATGGCTGTTTTGCTTTCAAGCCACCACTGTGCCAGGAAGTTGACCCATGCTATCGAGGTATTGAGAAAGATAAAGAGAACCAGCAAAACGTAGCCGGGGCCGGTTGGAACACCTCTGCCGCGAAGGGGTAACATGGCGCCCTGCAGGGCGCTGAATTTAAACAGACTGTCGGTAAATATGCCTGCGATGATAAAAAGCGCCGCGCACCCGTAGAGTGCGCCGAGCGCCGCGGGTGACCTGAGACCGTTGAGCGCTGCACCGATTGCATGCCGCAGAGTGCCCCGAAACGCGAGAGGCTCCGTGGCTTTCTGAGAAATATGCAACCAGAAAACAGGAGCAAGCGGCAGCCACCATAGTATCCGCTGGTATGCAATAACTTGTTCTTTGGTTGTCGCGGTGCTGACCATGAAGTTGCTTAAGAGATAAAGAAAGACAGTTACCATGGCGGCGGAAGCAAGCCTGGATACACCGTCATCGGGGTTTACGCGGAATACGTAAAGAGCAAGCCACAGAAAAGCAAATGCGGTTAAGATAGTTATGATCCCTGACGGGTATTGGTTAAAGATATCGCCTAACGTCATAAGAGGGAATGCTCACTTATATACCGATGTAATGATACTTCCAATATAATACTCCAAATCGCGGCTGTTGTTGAGCCTCGTTTATATCTAGCGGCGGAAATACAGTTGTCGTAGAACCAGCCAAATACCAAGGATGATAATGGCGGCGGGCCAGAGAACGTTAATCACCTGGATAAAGGTAAACGGTATTATATTTTGCGCAAAGAGAAAGATGGTGATACCGATAACCAGCAGGATGCCGCCCGGTATAAGCGGCCACCAATGGCGCCGACGGGGCATGAGCAGATAGATCGAGATAAACGCGAGGCCGAGGGCGGCTACGATAATGGAGCCGTCGTTTGCAATATTAAGCCTTGATTGTTCGGTAATCGTAAGGCCGATACCCAACCACAACAGGATCATGCCGGGGATAAGAAACCCGAGGTTACGCCAAATCGCAAATGCAACCAAGAACGCTACACCGAGCGCGATTAAAAATGAAACCCCGCTTAAAAGCCCGAAGTTAATAAGTAAAGCGAAAATACCGGCGATTATTAAAATTACACCTGCTGCAAGCGCACCCTGATTTACCTCGTTTTTCATGGTAGCCTCCTTTAAAGACGGGCACCATACCTTGTTATATATTTTCCCGTTTTCAACGGGTTTTCCTCTTTTATTAAGGAGCTAAATTTGTTGCAGCATTCGACATCATGTGGTCGAGCGTGCGGTAGGCATCCACAGTCAGATTTGTATCCCAGTGCCCGCTTAGTTGTGCTGCGGCGATGATTCCGAAAAATACCACGACTACCGAAATCCCAAACACAATCGGTGTAATCGGAACGATACCTAAGAGTTTAAAAGTGAGCGTGCCTTTGGTCGGGCACACGCTGACGCACGATGTGCAGCCGATGCACTCCGCAGTTGCTACGATGCCCCGCTTGCCTTGCACATTAACATTGTTGGGGCATGCTTTATTACACTTCCCGCAATCGATGCAGGTTTCATTGTTTTTAGTCAGCACGACCGGGCTTAGTAGACCTAATATCCCCAGCAACGCGCCGTACGGGCACAGGTAGCGGCACCAAAACGACTTTATGAAGATCGAGCCCACGACGAGCGCCGTAATGATCGCGAACCCCGTAACGCTAAGGTTAAGATAAAGATCAAACATTTTAATATCCGAGACGGCATAAAACGGTAGCTGCATAAACGAAATCGCCTCGGCGGTTGGCATCAAAATAAAGGTGCGCAGGATAAACAGCAGTATGGCGTATTTGATTGCTAAAAGAGCTATATCGAGCCACTCGGGCATGGTAAGGTTTCGCCCCATGGTTTTTCTCCCGAATGCGGCTAAATACTCCGAAAGGGTGCCGATCGGGCATATCCACGAACAGAGCGACCGCCTGAAAAGCCACGCTATAGCGATTGTAGCGATGAAAATCATAAGACCGGCGGGGTGGATTGGGTCGATTACACGTATTGCGAGAAACGCCTTAAATGCAAGAATC
This sequence comes from Candidatus Aquicultor sp., assembly GCA_036504445.1. Classification (NCBI taxonomy): domain Bacteria; kingdom Bacillati; phylum Actinomycetota; class Candidatus Aquicultoria; order Candidatus Aquicultorales; family Candidatus Aquicultoraceae; genus Candidatus Aquicultor; species Candidatus Aquicultor sp. Next base: position 124,420 of record DASXVE010000024.1, on the reverse strand, counting down.
GCGGCTATGGGAAGCAAACCTTCAGCTGCCGGGGGCCTGTTCGGAATTGGGCCTATGCCGCCCGAGCGGATGTACTCAACGAAATCGTAAAACTGCCAGGCGGCAAGCATAAGAATAGCCACAACAATGAGCTGAACGGCTTTTCGAAGTATTCTCGGTGTTAATAGCTTTGCAAGAGAAGGATTCTTCTTGGAAATTCCATCAATCGATAGTTTCACGCAACATACCTTGTTAATCCATTAAGTCTACAGCCTTGTGACCTTCCAGATTGTAACACAGGCCGTAGTGGATTGCCAAAGTACACCGCAGCGTTTTGCCAAGATATATTGAAGTCCGTCCCCGGTTTGTGCTACTGGCCGAGCAGTATTTTCCTGCGCCCTTCATACTCTTCTTTGCTGATTTCCCCGCGGGCGTAACGCTCATCAAGTATTGCGAGTGCGCTGCTTGTGTCCTGACGGCCCTGACCGGGCGCGCCGGGCTGAGCTGCGCCGGGCCGGCGCACGAGCCACCATATCAAAAGTACGATTCCAGCAAGCAGTAGCAACATGAATATGAAGCTGATAATAAAGCCAAGGCCACTACCGTAGCCGTAGGCACCGCCTCAGAATGGGCACGGCATACAAATTCCTCCTTATTTGAGCGTTTTTAAATACGCAATTAAATCATTGAGATCGGCATCAGACATCCGCCAACGCGGCATATTCGAGTCAAGTGCGCCGCCCTTTTCATCCAGGCCCTTTGTGATCGCACGCTTTAAGAGAGCATCGGTAAACCCTGCCTTGGTTAGTGTCGTATATCTGATGTCGGGCGCGGTAAGCGTGCCCATCATGATGGTCGTTCCACCGCGGCCGTCTGTTCCATGGCAGGTAACACATCCACCATCGTGCATCCGGAACCATACCGGGCCGCCGGTAGCGGTTATGTTATCACGGCTGCTTGTTCCGCTTAGGAAAATCTGTTGGCCGTTACTTGAGAAATTACGGTTACGAAAACCACGACCCCGGGGCATCATCGGTATTTGTCCCCTCCCACCGGGAGCTCTGTATGTCGCCGTTGTAGTACGGGAACCGGGCTGGAAGATATAGAGGTTGGTGGCGACAAGACCGATCAAACCGACAACAATCAACGCCAGCGCTGTAGCAAGCAGACCTTTCATATCCACCCTCATTTCGTTTATCAGAATATATGCAATATTCCCAAACGAGCCAGTACATAAACATAGTAATGGCTAGTTAGTTACCCCTGAAAAACACCATTGAAAAGAATCTTTCTATCTGCCGCTTGGCACTGGTTTTAGCCCAAGCGGCGGCCGTGTTTGGTGGATATTTATCCGATCAACCCGTCAGAACCGACAGCCGTCTTAAATTATGTGTCAGGATGCTCCACCCGACCCATATCTTAGCCCCCGTGTGACCCCTCAAGCGTGTCCGTTTAAGGCCATATTTGCGCTTCAGCAGACTGATGGTAGCCTCACCTCCAGCTCTAAACCTTTGCAACCGTTTAAACCAGCTTTGCTTCTGATAACTTTTGCGTTTCTTACTGAGCCTTCCTTTTCTGGGCATGCTTATCCTCTTGATCCCGAGCTCGGCACACATACTGTCATTGGCGCTGCTTGCAAAGCCACGGTCCGTTGCCACTGAGCGTGGGGCTCGGCCAAGTTTTTCCTTCGATCTGATAAGCGTATCTTCAAGCAGGGTCTCATCGTTTGGATTGCCGATTAGGCACTCATAATCGATGATGATGCGCTCCTCGGTTTCGGTTAAGAGTGCCTTGTAGCCAAACTCGATAGCTCTTTTGCCCCGGGGGATAGGGCGGGCGTCTTCATCCACCAGGGAGACTATGCGATCTTTGACAGGCTGTGCCTCTTCTACTTTTCTGGTCTGCTCAATAACCTTCTTTGTTACAGCAAGGACGCTGTCAAGCTTCCTGTGCTGCTGGCTGTCGGTCGTAATGCGCTCAAGGATCTCTTCTACCTCGGTCACTACACTCTCAGCCGTTTTCATTATCTTTCTGGTAATTGCTCGTACCTCGGAGAGCGCATCGCCACTGCGTTTTCTTGCATACTTGGCGATCTCAAGGAGGCGGTATTTAACCGAGCGGGTTCTGTTATGAAACTGGCCCCCTGCAACGTCCTGTGCGTCAAGCTTCTTAACTTCTCTTGTTATTGCCGCTACCCCCTTGGCGAGAAGCCCCGCATCGGTGGGGTAGTCGATATCGGACTCCACCGCGGTGGTGTCAACGCGCAGCTTGCGACCTCTGACAACCTTGTCTTTAACTGCCCGATTAACGAGGGCTTCGTTGAGCGCCTCAATAGTTGTATCCCCGTATTTGTGCGTGAGCTTGATAAGCGTGGTGGCCTCAGGCACCGCCCCATCGAGGCCGATGCGGCAGAACGTTCTCCACATCAGGGAATCAGAGACCTCTTTTACCAGAGCCTCATAGCCGAGGGAATAGCGAAACTTCAAATACATCAGGCGAAGATACATTTGCGCGGGGACCGTGGGGCGGCCTTTGGCTTGAGCAAACCCCTGTGCAAATGCGGCCGTGATGGCCTCATCATCAAGCAGTGCATCAACATTTGCAAGCTCCTCGTTAAGTTCAAATACCTGCTTGGGAAGCAGCGCCTCACACAGATTCATCTGCACAGTAGCCTCTATCCTTAACATGCGCTCACCCCCTTGTCGGGAGTTCTCACTTCGGTCACAATAGGTGTCATAGGAATTCCTTTCTCGGTTGCTATCTTTCTTCTCTCAAAGTATAGATTCGCTATCTGAGCTGGGAATTCCTATTGTTTTGGCCTAAAACTTCACTAATATTTCACCGACTTTTTCAGGGGGAACTAGTTAGCCTTACAAACGAGCGCGCCCTTTTAAGCTCTTCGGCACTGCTTAGCATTTGCTCGTTTGAGCCGCCTCGTAGCATTTCTGCTGGTGTAGTTAGCAACCAGCTAAAAGGGGTATCAATACGATAAGAGCCGCAATGGCTTATTTTTTGGTAAGGAGCTATAGAAGTGGCAGGAATACTCCCACACGTCGGTTTGCGCCTCGTGCTATCGCGCCAATACAGAAATCGCTATCGACAGATTGCGAGCGCTCTCATACGGAACGGATTTGGGTTTCTTGTTGCCGAGCTTGGCCTCACAAGGTTCTCGCCGATTCGAATAAGCATTTTCGGCCCACGGAAGGAACCCGAACAACTGAACCCGGCCGTGCGCCTTCGCCTGCTTATTGAAGACCTCGGCACAACCTTTATTAAGATGGGTCAAGTATTGAGCACTCGTGTTGACCTGTTGCCGCCCGAGTATACGTCCGAGCTCGAGAAACTTCTAGATCAAGTGCCGCCCGCGGGCACCAATCTTATTAAGCAGGAAATTGAACGTGAGCTAGAAAAGCCTCTGGATGCCATATTTGCGTATTTCGACCCAGTACCGCTTGCGAGCGCCTCGATCGGCCAGGTGCATGCCGCGATACTTATTTCCGGTGAGCATGTGGTTGTAAAGGTAAAACGCCCCGGGGTTCAGGAGCAAGTGGCGGTCGATGTCGACATCATAATGCAGCTCGCGCGCGTTGCAAGCAGGCGGTTGGCTATCGGGAAAAACTATGATTTTGTCGGTATCGCGCGCGAGTTCACGCAAACGCTCCTTCACGAGCTCGATTATATTCAAGAGGGCAGAAACGCAGAGCGTTTCAGCGAAGAATTTAAAAACGATGATCGCGTGCGTATCCCCCGCATTTACTGGGATTACACTACCGACGGCGTTATAACCCTTGAACGTCTCGCGGGACTTCGTATCAATAATGTTGAGGCGCTTGTGCGCGCCGGGATCGACCCGGTGCTCGTCGCGCACCGCAGTGCCGAAATATTGCTAAAACAGGTATTTGACCACGGGTATTTCCACGCAGACCCGCATCCTGCAAACTTTTACGTCATGGAAGACAGTGTTATCGCCATCGTTGATTTTGGGATGGTCGGCTACGTCGACCAGGAAACCAAAGGCGGCCTCGTCGAGCTCTTTATCGCAATCTCGCAGCAAAACCCCGATGGTATTATTAACGCGTATTCTGATCTGGGGATTATCGGACGGGTCGAACGTGTTACCGAGCTCAGAAGCGATATAAGTATACTGCTCGCCCAGTATTACGGGCTTTCTATTGATGAGATCGATATCAAGAGAATCCTCAATGATGTCACATCGCTGGTTCGCCTCCACAACTTGCGTATGCCTGCCAATCTTGCGCTTCTGGTTAAAACGATTGTTATGGAGGAGAGTCTCGTCGTTCAGCTCGACCCGAACTTTAATTTCGCCGAGGCCACCAGGCCGTTTGCACGAAAACTGTGGGAAGAAACCTACTCGCCTTATGCCTTAGCTAAACGGGCGCTGCGCTCATTCGTTGAATTGGTGGATATCAGCACGCGCGGAACGCAACAGGTGAGGCGGGTTTTAGGGCAAGTCTCGCGCGGTGAGTTTTCGATCGTTACCAACCAGCCGAGGCTTGATGAAGAGCTAGCTATAGTTAGCAAGATTGTAAATCGCCTCATCGCAGGTATCATCGGGGCTGCATTACTCATCTTCAGCGGGTTCTTTCTGGTATTTATTCGTTTCGGGAGAAACCCTGGTCGCCGCGATGGAGAATAAGTTAGCGTGAACTATTGCCGGGTGTTGTTAACGGTTTTGCTGTGTGCTTGCTTGCTGGGAGCATCGCCTCGAACAATTCGATGGACTCGCCGCGAGACACTCGAACCCGTTTTAGCTTTAGGAGGAAGTCACTGGGAAGCCACAGACCTTGTCTGGTTGTAAACGCGGCTTTATAACCGGCGGCTCGTACAGCGTCCATGACCTGGACGTTGTAATCGCCAAATGGATACGCAAGGAAATTTACCGGATAGCCGGTTTTCTTCTCAATCTCAGCCTTTGATTGTTGCAGTTCGTACGTAACTTTATCCAATGGGAGCGTAACAAGGTCGGAGTGCTTCATAGTATGCGATTCAATCTGCATGCCGTTGTTAGCCATTTCAATTACCTGCGGCCAGGTAAGACCGCGACCGCGGTCCACGCGCTCGGGAAGAACAAAGAACGTGCCGCTCGCACCGCGTTGTTTCAAGATTGGATAGACAACCGTATATGAATCAGCCGATCCGTCATCGAACGTCAAAACGATAGGGTTCGGCGACAGTTTTTTTCCTTCAATCAACCCGCTATACGCATCATTAAGGCTCACAATGGTAAAACCGCGGGATTGTAACCAGTCCAGCTCTTGCATGAACGATCCCGTGTCGACGGTAAGATTATATTCGGTGGTGTTTATAAAATTGGTTTTATCGTTAACGCAGTGATACATGAGCACCGGAATATAGCCCGGTATGCTTCGTGATTGCGCGCCAGTAGAACTAGATGCGCCCGGTTGGGTGTCTGGCTTTGACGTATTCGCAGGCGGCGTAATGGTGGTCGTTTCGATAGTGCTTGATTCCTCAATGATCGGGTCGAGGTTTTCCGAAGCTACAATCGGTGTTTCTTCATAGGTCGGGATGTTCTCGGTTTCTTGTTTTGCGGCATGGTTCGGCTTGCTTTGTTCTTTGTGCCCGCCGGGGCTTGTTGTGCCCATGATCAAGGTTCGCACGTTTTTTACGCTTATGGCTCCACTTGGGCCAATATAGGCAGCCACTAACACAGCCAATACGAGAACAGTGATGATAACACTTGCAATCGTAATCCGCCTGTTTCTTTGCTTATTCTTGTCCTTAACCATACTGTTTATCCTGTATCATGTATGCGCTATATGCAAAACATACTTCAATTCATACCCTGAAAAGATATTGATAAATATGATATGTCATTAAAAAGCACGTAACAGTATACCGTATTGTAAACTTTTGTTGCCCAGCTAGCTACCCATAGTACCAGGTTGCTGATAAATTTTACACTTAATGCGCTACGGCCACGAACAATTTGGCTGCAATGAAAGCAGCGCAATAATTACCGTGGCATGATTATCTTATCGGCATAAGATTAGCCGGCCTAAGCCCTCATTCGGCAGCCAATGTCCTGATAAAGAGCCCGGCAAGCCGCTCTGCAACGAAACATAATTGCGCTTAGTGGGTATATAGATATGACAAGCAGTACGATGAGAGGAGGAAGCTCATGGGGCCCTTGGTATCGGCGATACCGTTTGTGCAGATATTTACCCGTACCGCGGTCATCTATTTCGTGGTTCTGATCGGGTTGCGCTTGACCGGCAAGCGTGAAATTGGGCAGTTTACCCCATTTGATCTCGTCCTTGTGCTTCTTATCGCTAATGCCGTGCAAAATGCGATGGTGGGGCCCGACACATCGCTGTCCGGGGGCATAGTCGCCGCACTTACGCTTCTCGGCATCAATTATCTTGTCTCAGCTATAGCCGACCGCAGCCGTATTTTGCAGGAGCTTACCGTTGGAAAACCGACCCTGTTAATTCACGATGGCAAGGTAATCGAATCGAATTTAACCAGAGAGAAAATAACCTACGACGAACTCGAGGCTGCGCTTCGCGAGCACGGCATCAATAAAATATCGGACGTGCAGGGCGCAGTTCTTGAAGTCGATGGGTCGATCAGCGTCGTTCCTAAGGTATTGCAGGTTACCCAGACAAAAAAGAGGATAAAATATATACGGCGCCACTAGTAAGGGTCGGTGCCGTATAGGTCGAATCAAGAATGTAGGGTAAGGGCATCTTTTCTACCAGCATGAATCTAGCGAGTATGCGCTAGCCATTCGAGCCTTTTGGCTCTTGTTCCTTTACCATACTCCACCTAAAAACCTTTCCTACGTGTTTAGCGGCAACTTCTGCTGGGTAATTGGAAGGCACGTTATACTTCAAGGGAGGGTTGCCTACGAAACTACGCAAGGTTCTTCTCATTACGCCGCCATACCACTGCGGCATGGTTGAGTCGGTAGGCGTCTGGATGCCGCTTGGTCTGGCCTCCCTGGCCGGATCACTTAAGAACGCGGGGTTTGACGTTGAGATATATGATGCCATGTCGCGCTTTGACACGATTGATCAGGTAAAAGAGCACATAGCTGAAGCGCAGCCGGATGTTGTTGCGACAACGGCCTATACCGCCACAGTTAATACGGCAATAGAGGTGCTGAGGTTATCGAAGCAAGTTATGCCCGGTGTTGTAACGGTTATCGGCGGGTCCATCCGACGTTTATGGCTCGCGAAGTTCTCCGCGATGGGGTAGTCGGTTACGTTGTTCGCGGTGAGGGTGAGCATTCATTTCCCGAGCTTCTTACCTGTATAAACGCTGGTGATATGCCTCAAAAGGTTCATGGCATATCGTTCGTCGATGCTTCGGGGGCGGTCGCAAGCACGCCGGACCGGTCTCTTATTGAAGACCTCGATATGTTGCCGGTTGCATGGGATATGATAGACTGGCCGCTCTACTACTACCGAGCAAAACCAGATTCCAGGCTCGCAATTGTGAGCTAGGCGCGGGTGTGTACGAATACCTGCACGTTTTGCTCCCAGCAAAAGCCGTGGAGACAATCGTGGCGTGCACGAGACGCCGAATCGGTAATCGCCGAACTGAGGATGCTCCGCGAGCGCTTCGGGGTGGATACTGTCGAGGTGGCCGATGAGTATCCTACACTCGATCGAGACCGCTGGGCATACATTCTTAAACGCCTTGTTAAAGAAGATCTTAATATCGAGCTTTTGGTTGAAACCAGAGCCAATGACATTGTGCGCGACCGGGGCATTCTTGATAGATATCAACCTCATTAACCCAATAATCAAGCCCGACGCAATGACTCGCGACAATTATCCGGGTTATTGAGTAACGCGTTTATGCGATTCTATCGGAATAAGCTGAAGAATTTGCACCGGCTACCGGCACACAAACAGGAGTATATGGTGCGGCTGGCGGAGCTTTTGGTAAGCGACTCTATCGCTTCAATGAAGGTGTATGCGGAGCGGCAACCGGTCACCGAAGCGGTTGCATAGGGAGGCATTTGCATGCTAGTTGCGATGTACGTGGTTGCAATATCGCTTATTGTGTTTATCGCAATAGGCCTGGTGCTTACGGTGGGCGCATTACTATCGGCGCGAAGTAATCATCAAACGGCTACGAATGATACTAAGCGATTATCGCACGTGAGAGAATCCGCCGTTATGTCGGGCCGGTGACGCCCGACATGCCGCTTTTCAACCCACCGGCGCGAATCGGTATTGAATTTTTTTGCGCAACGTGCGGCTTCTAGGGCCTTGGCTGGATGGTGTCCAGCCAGATTTTCGTCGGTCTGGTAATGATGTCCAGTGTACCGGCATTTGTGTGGGCGTTTTACCCGGCCTCGGTTACAAGCGACGGGTCGCAGTGAATACGGGCCGACCCCGAAATGCAGTTGACCTCCGCATTTAAGATACCGGATTTCCTCAAAAGCGCTGTTTCAATCAGGAGCGTGCACGACGGGCACCACATTCCGTCCACGCTGATATCCGCCGCGTACCCGTTAAAGCCCCGGTTCTTCTGACACCGGTCCCGAACATGATTCCTGACGTTATCGTAGTGGCTTACGTCGAGGCCAAGCTCGCACGCCAGCTCATACACCTGCAGGCAGCCACGGCAGCAAAAGATTTTCGTATCTTCTTGATTATTCTCATCGCCTTTCCACGTGTATGCCATACCGGTAACCGGCAGCCCACACAGGTCGCAAGCCATCCGCTCCGTAGTATCAAGGTATATCCCATGCAAACCTCTTGCTCGTCACTCTTCTTGTCGTCATATATATCCCCAGTTAAGAGGTTGTTGAATCGCCCTAGCTTATGGGACCAGATCAAACTGCGAATGGCATAGCCCAGGAGAAGCATGCAACGATTTGGGCCAAAGCGGTCACTTAACAGGCAGAAAAGCGCATATTACCTAGAAAAGATGGGTAATAATACCATAGTATTTTATAAGGCGGGGATAGACGTGAATACTCACAAGCATGACCATAATGAAAAGCAAGCGCACAATCATGACAGCGAGGCCGAACAAAGCCATGAACAACATGGTGTTGAAGAAGCACATAATCATGTACACCAAGGTGATAGAAAGCATGGAGCAGCCGGTGAAGGTGCCGGGCACGCTGGGCATGAAATAGTTGCACCCGCATGGCAATCGGAGTACGGTTTTGAAACCGAGCATGTTGCTCACGGCCCTGAAATGGTAAAACAGCTCCGCAATGCTTTCATCGTAACCGCCATTCTAACGGCGATTATCGTTATTACGTCGCCGATCGGCACAACGATTCTCAGGCGCAGCGTGCCGGTGCCCATCGACCTCAACCTGTTTCACTTCATTCTCGCCACACCCGCCGTTTTTTACGGGGGTTGGTTTTTCTTCACCGGTGCCTGGCATGCTTTGAAACACCGCACAACCAATATGGCAGTTCTGGTCTCGGTTGCCGTTCTGGCTGCCTATCTCTACAGCGTCGCGGCAACTTTTATTTTCAGAGCTCCCACCTTTTACGAAGCGGCAACGATGCTGCTCACCTTCGTGTTGCTCGGGCACTGGCTTGAGATGGCGGCTCGCGGGCGCACCAGCGAAGCTATCCAATCGCTTCTAAGTCTCGTTCCCGCCACTGCAAACCTCGTCAGCGACGGCGAAATCAAAGAGGTGCCGGTCGCAGACGTTAAGCAAGGCGATGTTCTCCTTGTTCGACCCGGCGAAAAGGTGCCGGTCGACGGTGTGATCGTCGACGGTGAATCGTCGATCGACCAATCCGCGATCACCGGTGAGTCGATACCTGTTCCCAAAGGTGTAGGGGATGAAGCAATCGGCGGCACAATTAACCAGGAAGGCGCGTTTCGGATGCTCGCCATGAAAGTCGGCGAGGACACGACGCTCAGCCAAATCGTTAACATGGTAACGGCGGCGCAGCGGACGCGCGCCCCGGTGCAGCGCGTCATCGACCGGGTGGCGGCCTACCTCGTACCGGTAGCGCTCGGCGGCGGCTTACTCGCGTTTCTTGTGTGGCTCGCATTTACTAACCAGGGGTTTTTGTTTGCGCTGACCGCCGGTATCTCGACGGTTGTTATTGCGTGCCCGGATGCGCTGGCGCTTGCCACGCCGATAGCGATTGTGGTCGGCACCGGTGCCGGCGCGCGAAAGGGTATTCTCACAAAGAACGCGCTTGCCTTCGAGCGGGCCGCCCGTATCAACACCGTGCTATTTGATAAAACAGGTACGCTCACGGTTGGACACCCTGAAGTGCTGGATATCGTAACTGCCGGTCCGCTCTCGCGAGACGAATTACTTCGCCTGGTCGCCGGGCTCGAACTTGGCTCCGAGCACGCCATCGCAAAGTCGATAATCGAGGCGGCGCGCGCAAGGGGAATTATTGATTTGCCGCAGGTTTCCAACTATAGGGCTGTGCCCGGTCGCGGTGCCGTCGGCACCATCGAAGGTCGCAAGGTCATGGTGGGAAACGCCAGCCTCATGAACTCTGAATCGGTCGACGTGCGTGAGATATCACAGCTGGCGGATAAGCAAAAAGGCAACCGCCAGACACTTATCTACGTCGCGATAGATGATGTCATACAGGGCGTCATCGGGCTTGCCGACCGCATACGGCCCGAATCAAAGCAAGCGGTCCGGCAGCTTCGCGATATGAGTATTGATGTCGCCATGATCACCGGGGATAACCGTGCTACCGCCGACGAGGTCGCCGGCGAGCTCGGTATTACTACCGTGTTCGCTGAAGTTCTGCCGGCTCAGAAAGCCGAAAAGGTACGGGAACTGCAAGGACGCGGCAAACTCGTTGCCATGGTCGGCGACGGTATCAACGATGCGCCAGCGCTCGCACAAGCCGACCTCGGGATTGCTATTGGGGCGGGCACCGATGTTGCAATCGAAACAGGCTCAATCGTACTCGTCAAAAACGACCCGCGCGATGTTGTGCGGGCTATTCGCCTCGGCAGGCTCGTCATGGGCAAGATCAGGCAGAATATCGCCTGGGCTATCGGTTACAACGCCATTGCTTTACCTGTTGCCGCAGGTATGTTTTATCCCTCGACGGGATTACTTCTCAGCCCACAAGTCGCAGCCCTAGCAATGTCAGCCAGCACAATAACAGTAACCTTGAACTCGCTATATTTAGGCAGACAAGCACGAATAATTTAAGGGCAAGAGTTCGAGCCCCCTATCTCCACAAATGAAGTTAACTCTGGTATTTCTACCAGGGATTTATCTTTTAAATACTTCAATGAATTCTAGGCTCGAATCCTGTCCGGGGAATATTACTAATTAATGGCTGCGATGAGCTGCCACTTTCTTATCCTTTCAATATTTTTGGTTATGGGTTGGGTCTCTAGAGTTATTAATGAAAACTCAGTAAGATGAGAAGCATGAGTAACCGGGAGTATTCACGGCTTAAAAGACCAGTTTATTCGGCGCCTGATTTCGTAAACCAGGCGCTTACTGAGCGTGGTTTAATGGAGGCTTACAAGTCTCGTCCACCTTATCAACAGAACGATTACATTGGATGGATCATACGTGCCAAGCGCGAGGAAACGCAACGCAAACGACTTTCCCAGATGCTTGATGAGCTTAAAGAAGACGATCGGTATATGAACATGGTTTATAGACCAAAAAAGGCGAATCCTTAACTATATATCTCAGAAATCGCTGTTGAGATGTATGTTCTAAGACCATCCCCACACCTCCGCACCTAAAAGGGAAGCCCTGGTAGTAATGGCGGCTTTTTGTTGCCTGGATACCATATTTTCGTCGCAATCGTTTATACTCTAATTGTAACTGTAATGGTATAGCTTTCGAGGAAGGAGCGGTGTTAATGACTCGGCCTCGCGTTCCCTTGTTAATCCAGGATATGGACCCTAAGCCTATCGCAGAAGCCTATGCTAAGCTTACGGGCAGGGCACCCTTTAGTATCGCCGCTAGGAAAGCGCTGCGATTAAGCAGCGACGAGGGCAATGTGCTAGATGTTGCTTGTGGTCCTGGCTATTTTCTTGCTCAGCTGGCCAAGCTTGCCCCGCATAAAGAGATTCATGGTCTCGATATCTCTCCCAATATGCTTAGCTTAGCTAAGGACACGCTCCAGAAGCGCAACCTCGATGCGAAGGTGCAGCTTCACCTAGGATCGGCTTTTGACCTTCCTTTCGAGGATAACTCCCTTGACCTTGTAACTAATTCTAATTTTCTTCACCAGATCGATGATCCATCGCAATTTCTCTACGAGATGGTGCGAGTTCTTAAACCTGGCGGCACAGGCATTATCTTTGACTTCACAAGAGATGTTCCCTCGTGGGTGAGGAGTTTGGCGTATCTCCATACCAGATACACACTCTGGAAACAAATTCCCTTGGATGGCATGGGCAGAGTTATCGATGCCTGCTTTACAATTGAGGAAATTGAGGGGTATTTGGAAAAGATACCATCTATTAAGTGGAAGATTGAGCGCCCTTTAATGATGGTTATTACTACGATTTGGAAGGAACCTATCTAACAAGATCGTCTCCGTAAGTCCACACCTAAAAGGGAAGCCCTGGTAGATATGCCAGGGCTCTTGTGCTTTGAGAAATAACTCTTAAAGTGACCCGCTAGCCGGCTTTGCGCGTCCTCTCTTCAGGCGATTGCTCTGCCTCTTTTGCTCGCTGCAGTGCTCTTCCTACCCATAATGTTGCAAGCACCGCAACGATGGTGACAATTACGGCATAGGTCAGTAATGAAGTTACGCCCGTGGCGGTTCCAAATACGGCTTTAAAGATAGCAAGAATTGCGTTATTCCAAGCAAGCGCAGCAACAAAGGCAAAGGCTGCCGTAATAAATGTGGCCATCGCTTCTAGTATTTGAGATCTCATAACTAAGCACCCCCTTATCATGAATCGCGTCTCATGTGTCTTCTCTTCCCGTTGTTGTTAGTTCTAATCACCTAAACAAGATGGTATTGAGCTTCACCCTCAAGAGTATTTTCAGGGCAATGGAACAATTGAACAATTGGCAGCAGAGCTTTTATTAGAGCTTAGAACATGGTTAAGTTCATAAGTTGGAAGGAAAGCGAAGCCCCCTTAAAGCCGATCACCGATATGCGTAAGTTTATGAAATTAAGGCCATATAGCATTCATAAGAACGTAGATTATCTGAATCGGATGTGGTGATGTGAAAAGTGGAGATGAAACCATGGAGGACACAAGCTTGGAAAAAGCAATATTTGCAGGCGGATGTTTCTGGCACATGGAGGCTGCTTTTGAAGCGTTAGATGGTGCAGTTGATGTAGCATCAGGCTATACGGGAGGACAAAAGGAAAATCCAACCTATGAAGAAGTCTCGTCGGGTAATACCGGGCATTATGAAGCCATCCAGGTAACCTATGACCCGCTAAAAATAACCTTCGAACAATTACTCGATAATTTCTGGAACAATATAGATCCCACTGACGCGGCAGGGCAATCAAATGATAGGGGTCCTCAATACAGGACTGCGATCTTTTATCATAACGAAACGCAAAAGATGCTTGCGGAGAAGTCTAAAAAGTCGCTTGAGGAGTCGGGCAAATTTAATAAGCCGATCGCAACATCAATACTTCCCGCTCGTGAGTTTTATAGGGCCGAAGAGTATCATCAGGATTATTACAAGAAGCATGCTATAAGATGCAAGCAATACTAGTTAGGGTCAGAACCTCTACCTATTGCCTACCAGCCGGTTTAGGTTGTTTGAGTTGCTGGTGGATAAAAGCGGCGAGCTTCTTTAAGTCTCCTTCTGATGCACCCACGAAACGAATCCCAATGCGGTATGCTTTACTTAGCTGTTCGTATTTGGAGCAGTTCACGATCGTGCCCGCAATAATAATATGTTCGTCGGCCTGCAGTTCGATGATGAGGTGGACGGATGTGCCCACTGTAATCTCGCTGTTGGCATACGCAATTACTCCGATACCGCCTTCGCTTATGTCGTCGACAAAAGCGCCCTTGTAAATATTACCGGTTGTATTAGCCTGGATGCGGAAATTAATACTTTCACTTGGTTTCAAACGGCGGTGCTTGCGCTGTGGAAGCGGTTTAGGAGTACCTACCGGGCAGACGGCAATCAGGGTTCCATCGGATGACTGCTTGTACACGATGAGCTTCATTGAAGAAGCATTCATATCTTCAGCGAATATGACCTCAACGGCTCTATCCGTTAGATCGATATCGAGGGTAGCTTTTCGCTTTGACCTGCAGATGAACAGGTCATCATCAATAGCCATTTCAATGGAAAAATATATCACGTGGTCTAACTCTTCAGGGCGAAGACAAAACGATGCACCCTGGGTTAGGAACTCTTTAACGCGATTATTAGTTGCTTCTATGGTGGATTTAACAGTTGCCATAACTACTCTATCGGTTTGATCCGCCATTAATAAAGAGAATTGTTGCAATTATATCATAATTTCTATAGAGGTAGTTGCGGAAGCCAAGAAATTTTGGCGCATTAGCGGGAATAATTGGCGTTGTTAACCTTCGTACCGGGCATGATATAAATTGCTTTACTGCGTGTCGCCGAGCGCCTGCAGATACACCATGCTCGTCGCATCGGACATAGATTTAGTGGTGAATTTTTCTCGAACGAGTACGGGGCCGCGCTCTGCAAAAGCGTTGCGAAAGTCTGCGTCGCCGATAAGGCGCAGGACGGCACCGGCAAGTGAAGCAGCATCATTTGACGCTGCCAATAGCCCGTTAATACCGTCATCGATGATATCGGGTACGCCGCCGGCGTTTGTCGCTACCACGGGTAGCCCGAGCGCCATCGCTTCGAGGACAACAATACCGAACGGTTCATTGACCGACGGCAAAACAAAAATATCAAGGCCCGCCATGTAGCGCCCCGGCTCATCGACAAATCCCAGAAACGACACATTATCTGCAATACCCAGCTCGTTAGCCTGCTTGACAAGCTCATCATGAAGCGGGCCATCACCCATAAGGATGAGGTGAACATCCGGTTGCATCTCGACAATGCGCTTCATGCTTTGCAGCAGTACGCCATGACCTTTAAAAGGCACAAACCGCCCGATGGCGCCGAGCAAAAGCGTATTCTCGGAGAGACCAAGCTCACGTTTGGCAGCAGCTTTATTGCCTGTTTTATACCGGTCCCACTGGGCAAGATCGATCCCATTTGGGATAATGCTGATGGCGTTGTCCGGCAACCCAATCTCCATTTCCAGGCAGCGTTTAAGCTCGGTAGATACCGCGATTATGTGGTCGACCGCACCGAATACCATCCGGTTTATACGGCGGTTTATCTGATAGTGTCTGGACGCAGGGTTAAGGTTGCTGGGAAAATTGTGAACGGTCAAGATGCGGTGCTTCACGGGGTAAAAAACCGATGAAACCCAGCCCACCACAGCAGCTTTGTTGCCGTGCATGTGCAGAATATCGGGTTTGATGCCGCGCAGATGTTCGGCGACTTCGCGGGCTGATGCAAGGTCGGCTCGTGGGGAGATGGAGTCGGCGATATCAACTTCGATGTGCTTGACTCCGATTGAGTCGAGCGCCGCAAACAGCTTCGGTGCGGATGGTGAAATAACAACCGCATCGTATTCCGACCGGTCAAGCTCTGAGAGCAGGCCTGTTATGTGCGTTTGAATGCCGCCGCCGGTTTTTCTTAGCAGGTACGCAATACGTGTCATGTCGTAGCCGTCCACCAATCGTATTTTGGCCGGACCCCTTTCGTTATACTTCGAGCATGCTATCTCTACCTATTTAATAATTGGCAATTCGCCAACATCTTTGAGCTGGGGCGCGATAATGGGGATTACCTCTTCTATGCTGTCGATGAGGTAATCCGGATTACTTTTGGCAAGCCGCAAACCGTGAAACCCGTAGGTTGCGCCGATGGTCGTGGTCCCCGCCGTTCTTCCCGCGATAACATCGACGTCGCTGTCGCCGACCATAACCGCATCGTGCGGTTCGGTATTTAGATAATGAAGGGCCTTTAACACGGGCTCGGGATCGGGTTTGAGGTGCGCTACATCTTCGAGTCCCACCACGTAATCGATATAGTCGCTAATGAGCGCGAGATCGAGCGTTTCGATAGCGGTCACGTGCGAACGGGTTGTAACAACACCGATTTTTATTTCCGCCTCTTTGAGTTGAGCTAGGGTGGATAGCGTTCCCGGAAAGGGTTTTGATAAGTAGAGGTGCTCTAATTGGAAATCCCGATGGGTTTGTGAGAGCGCTTTGGTGTCCTCTCCGGGGGAGAGCGTCTCATAGATGGTTTCAAGCGGGATACCGATATACTGTGCTATCTCCCGGCGACCTTTCGGCGCCAACCCGAACTTGTTGAGCGTATATTCGTATGCTTGGAAAATGAACTCCGACGTGTCGAGGATGGTCCCGTCGACATCGAATAAAGCCGTCCTAAATTTTTGCATAACGGCATTATATCACATCGAAATAGGTATATTCATGGCGAGTAAGGTAAAGCCGTAGCCCGGCGAGCAATCTAATCGCACCTGGTTACGGCAGGTAAAACGGTATTTCGTGACGCGAGGAGAGGATTATATGACGCGTACCATAAGTGTGCTTGGTTTTGCCGGCAGTCTGCGAAAAGGTTCTTATAACAGGGCGCTGCTGCACAATGCGAAGGAACTAGTACCACCCAACATGACCATCGAAATATTCGAGCTCGATAATATCCCGCTCTACAACGGCGATGTCGAAGCACAAAGCTTTCCAGAACCGGTTCTGGAGTTTAAGAACAAAATCAGGGCCGCCGACGCGTTGTTGATCGCCATGCCGGAGTACAACTACTCGATTCCCGGTGTACTCAAGAATTCAATCGACTGGGCGTCACGTCCGCCGACGGACTCGCCGCTGCACGGCAAGCCTGTTGCGCTCCTAGGGGCTTCAACGGGTGGCTTCGGAACCGTGCGCGGGCAGCTTCAACTGCGTCAGTGCTTTATATTTACGAAATCGTTATGCCTGGTAGACCCGGAGGTGTACGTGTCTCGCGCCCACGAAAAATTCGACGCTAACGGCAATCTTTTGGATGAGACAACCATCGCTCAGATAAGAAGCCTGCTACACGGGCTTTACGAGTGGACGATACAGCTAACGGAGTAACATCATGAAGCTATTGCTTTCATATGACGAAGTACAACCGGAGTCGCTCCCGCTGGTCGGGGGCAAGGGTGAAAATACTGCCATACTCTACAAAGCCGGTTATCGTGTGCCCCGGGGCTATATTCTTACTTCGGAAGCATTTCGAAACATGCTTGTACGCGCAGACGTGGGCGTTGACTTAAATGCGTTTCTGTCACGCGATATAAATCAACACGAGCTTGGTGTGCTGACGGAGCGGTTGCGCACTGCCGTAGTCTCCGCGGCACTTGATGATGACACCATGCAAGCGCTCCAGTATGTATACGATCGGCTCATAGAAACCACACCGGTCGGACTTATTGTGCGAAGCTCTGCAAATGTCGAAGATACGCCGAACGCGAGTTTGGCCGGGTTGCTATCTTCATTCCCCGATATACGCGAATTTGAGGATCTGGTGCTTGCGGTGCGGCGCTGCTGGGCGTCCATTTTTACTACGGAAGCGCATATTTACCTAAAAGAGCAGGGGCTGTTGGCACCGGGTATCGCGGTCGCTGTGCTTGTCCAAACAATGGTGCCGGCGGAGCGATCCGGCATCATCTTTTCCATGGACCCGGTAACCGGCGACACAGACAAAGTAATCATTGACGCTATATTCGGTTTTGGCGAGGAGATCGTATCCGGCGAAGTGACGCCGGAGCGTTACGTATATTCACGCAAGCGCGATATGATTGTTAGCCGCAAAATGGGCAGGCAAGCCGAGTTTATAACCCCATCGGGCGAGCGCAAACCAGTGTTGGATGAAATCAAGTCACGACCGAAACTCAGCGACCGCGAGGTATATGAACTTGCGCAGATCGGTATCAATCTGGATGAGTTATTTGGGAAGCCCCAGGATATCGAGTGGGCTTTTGCGGATGGCGCATTCTATATTTTACAGTCGCGCCCGATCGTTATCGGCGAGCGATATGAAAAGCTTTTCCCGCAGATCGGCGAGCACACGGTACTGCTGCGCGGAACCGGGGTAAGTCCGGCGGTTGGTTCGGGCAGGGTAATGCTTATCAGCCCCGACACTATGCCGGATGTTGATTGCGACACGGTTGTGGTGGCGCAGCGTATTACCAACGAGCTGGCGGTATATTTACGGCGTGCTGCAGCTGTTGTTACCGATGAGGGCGGCGCAACCAGCCACGGCGCAAATATCTTGCGCGAGTTCGGCGTTCCGTGCGTGCTTGGAACGGGCAATGCGACCGAAAAGCTTAAAGAAGGCCAAGTGGTCACAGTCGATGGTCTTAGAGGGGTTGTGTATGCCGGCGACCTCAGCATACGGGTGCGCGAGGTTGCTGCCGTACCGGAAACCCGGACGCAAATATTTCTCTCGGTACTCATCCCCGAGAAGGTGCGGAACCTCGCTTCTTTCGCAGATGGCGTGTCATCGCTTCGCGATGATTACTTTTTGTTCGAGAGCGGCGTTCATCCCATCAAGATGATACGCGAAGGTCTCGGTATCTACCTGGAGGACAGTATTACAAATGGAATCGTGCAAACCCTGACAATGTTCGATGGGAAGCCGGTGTGGTACAAGACAATGGATGCACCAACCGATGAGTTTAGAAGGCTGCAAGGTTCAGAAGATCCCGAGGAGCGAAACCCGCTCTTCGGCTGGCGGGGTATCGGGCGTGAGCTCGAAGAGCCTGAAATGCTAAAACTCGAGTTTCGTGCGCTTAAGCGGGCGCTCGCGCAAGCCGATGGCGATCTCGGTGTCAAACTTTCCTTTGTGCGGGTTGTAGACGAGCTGGTCAGAGCAAAAGAGGTGCTTTTAGATGTCGGACTTCGTCCGCATGAGGATATTAAGGTCGGCATATCGGTGGAAAATCCGGCTGCCGTATTTATGCTGGCCGAATTCATAAACGAAGGCATAGATTTCATAAGTGTCGGGTTAAGCGATCTGGTTATGTGCGCGCTTGCAATCGATCGTGAAAGTCAGAAGGTTGCAGACCTTTTTCAGCCTAGCCACCCCGCGGTACTCCGCCTTTTAGACGAGATTGCAGCCGTAGCTCAAAGATACGGCGTATTTACATGCGTGGCCGGCGAAAGCGCTCGCGATCCGGCGATATTGCCGTACCTGGTCAACAAGGGGTTTGACGCGGTCGGCGTGTCACTCTCGTTTTTCAGCGAAGTAAAAAGCGCCGTTGCGTCCATCGAGCGCGACACGGGAACATTCGGAAGCGGTAGGAGTGTCGTCGGGCTGTAACCGCATGGTAGCCGTATTAATAACCATATGAGCGGTTTTGCTGCTACGATGTTACCGGGCAGTAGCCCGTTAATACCGCGTGATGCCAGCGTGAACCCTTCTGCTTGTATTTAGAGAAAATCAGTTACGTATTCGTTAAAAGTTGCGGAATCGGGGAATTACATTAATTAGAACGGTGGTCTGCATGGTCCGCACAATGACAGCCAGATCAGATTACGGGCAGCGGATCAATTGGTTGGTAGGAGGTGAGAATAATGCCGAACAGACTGAATTGGCTTGATTGGACGGCGCTCACTCTCGCGCTTATCGGCGCCATTAACTGGGGTCTTGTTGGATTTTTCAATTTTGACCTGGTTAGGGCGATCTTCGGAAGCGGTATTACCGGAACAGCTGCGATAAGCACGATATCGCGCGTAATCTTTGCAATCGTTGGTTTAGGCGGTCTCTATTCAATCTACTCGCTCACAAAGGTCGCAGGTCTACAGTCGCGTGTAATGCCGGCTGAGGATCGCGAGCGCATGAGAAGAGCAGCATAGTCATAACGTCTTGTATCTTAGTTCTTGAAGCGGGTGGCCATTGCCACCCGCTTTTTTACCGTCGTAGAATAGGAATCGCAGTTGCTAGTCACGTAAGCATGCGCCACCCAATGTTTTAAAATGCTCGTAAGGGTAGATTTAGTGCTAAGGCCGTCAAAAAGCGCTTATGCGTGGACGGGGTCGATTGAGTGTTCCGCAACGCGTTTGTGCAAACCGTCTGTAAGCAGTCTTAATAATTAAAGGAGTAATGCACGTGGCTGAGTTCGTGAACCCGTTCTCGGGTATGGTTCCCAGGAAAATGACAAAAGAAGAGCTCATAAGAGCTATTCGCCTTAATATTAGCGCCGAAGAAGAGGCCATTCACCTGTACATGGCTCACGCGGATGCCACCGACGATGCTCTGGCGAAGGCCGTGCTCGTAGATATCGCCAACGAAGAGCGCGTGCATGTAGGTGAGTTTCAACGGTTGCTAAGCTATCTCGCGCCCGATGAAGACAAGTTCCTCGCTGACGGCACTCGTGAGGTTGACAAAATTAAGGCCGAAACCGGTAGTCTATAACGTTTGCTACATCCCAGATACCAGGTGGTAATTTACCTGGGGGATAAAACTAAACACCTGTAACCTCAAGCCTTCCGCATACGCATCAAGAAAGCAAAAGGCCCGCATAGTTTCACGGGCTTTTTCTTTTTGATGCTTAATTTGTGAAAATTGAACGACTACTCGAACCGAATTCCAGCATAAAATTGAATACTTTCTCATCTACGAGACTATCTCGTTCCCCTAAACCATTATTAAGCTCAGCTCATACTGCGTTTTTGTTTATCGTTGGATAACGATAGGTTTCCTCGAGGCTAAGAGATAGCCCTACATTCAAATGCTGCTTTAACCCACGTTACACCGCTTTCATTTGGATACATGAGACGTTCTAAGATTCTTGTTTACGCAATTAGTATACGGGTAACTTTTTCAACCGGGTCCAGAACTTCTGTGAATATTTGCGAGCTAAAGGAGGTGAGAGTTCGCTTCTAACCTTGACAAGTAAGCTAGACCTAGTTGAGCAAACCAATAGAAGGAGATGATGAATTTGAGTAAAAAACTAACAATGTTGCTGACGATAGTAGTCGCGCTTGCCTTAGTTCTAAGTGCTCCGCTGGCAACTTTAGCTGCAGGCGGAAGAGCCCCAGTAAGCGGTATGGATACCGTGAAATCAGAAGATCGGGCTCAAAATATTGTCTCGAATGACTCTTCGGCAAAAGATTCTGTGAAAGACCAGGCTCCTGTCACAAAAGATGGTCCTGGTAGCGTGAAAGATAACGGCCAAGGTGGTACGAAAGACGGCGTAAAGGGTGGCGGTAGCGCTGATGAAGTAGCACCTAAGAAGGACAATAATGGTGCTTCCGATGACGTAAGGATATACACGAGGACGAATACATCACAGGATCAGAAAGACAACAACAAGGACAACGGCAACAACGACAACAACAAGGATAACGGCAACAAGGATAACGGCAACAACGGCAACAAGGATAACAACAACGACAACAACAAGGACAACAACAAGGATAACGGCAACAAGGACAACAACAAGGATAACAACGACAACAACAAGGATAACGGCAACAAGGATAACAAGAATGGCCACGAAGGCAAAGATAATCGCGACGGCAACAAGGACAACAAGAATGGCCACCACGAAGGCAAAGATAATCGCGACGGCAACAACCATAAGCCTGGCGACATAAGCAAAGGCTTCAAAGACAGAGACAACAAACGCTGTAACGGCAGAGATAACAGATGCTTCAAAGAAAACAAAAAGAGAATAATCTTCAAGCACAAAGAAAACAGGTGCTGCTTCAAAGAGAACGAGAAAAGGTTCGTCGAGAAAGAAAGCAACAGATGCTTCAAGCACAAAGACAACAAGTGCTGTTTCAAAGAAAATGAGAAGCGAGTTGTTTTTAAAGAGAACAGGTGCTTCGAAGAGAACGGATGCTGCTTTGCTAACGAGGCTCACTTCATTGATGTTAACAACATGTTCAAAAGCTTTGCTAGCCACAAAATAATCAAGCATCACAAGATATTCAAGAGCCACAAGATAGTCAAGAAGCACAAAATCCACAAAGGTCACAAGTGCTTCAAGGTCAAGAGGGTCAAGAGCTGCAGTAAAAGCAGGGCTTTTATGTAAACACACAGTCATGCTGATTAAGCTCAAAGGACCAGTGAACCGAGCTTGATAGAGGGCAGAGAAAGGGGCGACCGGTTACCGGTCGCCCCTTTCTCATTACGCGCCGATTGATACGTTAAATTGTAAAAATTATCGCACCCGTAAAAAGCTCAGGCTAGATTTCCTCAACGCCTTCTACGTCGTCTTTCCGTTTAAATACAGGGTTTTGAAGCTCATCGGTCTCTTGCATTGCCCGTACTGGCAGCACGGCCCGTTTATTTCTGAAGAGTAGCGATGTGCCGGTAGCAAACAATGCGATTAGTGCAGCATACTGAAGCGTTGCGTTGATGCTATCGGTGAAGCCTTGCTTTGAAGCCGTTTCGATATCGTGGCCTAACTTTTTAAACTTAGCAGCCATAGCTTTTTGTATTTCCGCTTGTTTAGCTTTCATTTGCTGCTGAATCATAACTCGTTTTTGTGGCGGGAGATTTGCGGCATTCGCCGGCATCGCTGGTGGCTTGATGTTCTTCATTTGATCTTGCATGAGTTTACGAAATTGCTGCTCTTTTGATGTATCTGATCCCAGCTGCGTATCATTGGCTTTTGCCATCGTCACGATCTCTGTTTTCGCCGCGCGGGGCAGCCCGTCAATCTTATTGATATTGGCTTCGATATTTGCAGACATAGTGCTTTGCAGGAACGCTCCCAGGATGGCAATACCCATGACCGCACCGATTTGCCGCATGGTACCGGTGATGCCCGATGCGCCGCCAAACTCGTCCGGCGGAATATCGAGCAGCGTGATTGTTGAAAGCGGCCCATTGGTCATACCCATACCTAAGCCCAGAACGATTGACGGTCCGATAAGGTCGGTAAACGATGTTGAAAGCGCAAAACGGCCGATATAGTATAGGCCGATTGCCATAACGGCCATACCGCTGACAACAACCCATTTACCACCGATCATATCGGTTAACTTGCCCGAAAGCGGTGCCGCAAATATTACGGTAGCCGCAAACGGTAGAAGCATCATACCGGTTTTGAGCGCCGAGTATCCCAGCACGCTTTGCAAGAACAGCGGCAACAGGAAAAACGCACCCATTGTGGCAAAGTTGACGACTGCGGTAGAGAAATTACCGGCCGAGAAGTTCCAGTTCTTAAAGAGTTTTACATCCATCATTGGGTCGACTTTTACCGTACGCTCGTAAAGCACAAAGGTGATCGCCGATATAACGGACAGGGCGAACAGTGCCGGAATAATGCTAACCGAACCAAAATGAAGCTTCATCCCGAGCAACTTGGGAATCTGATTTGTATGCCACCAGCCGTATTTTTGCCCCTCGATGAATGCAAATGTGAGCAGGAATACCGAGATCGCTGAGAGGATGATCCCACCGAAGTCGATCCGGTGCGTGCGCTCGGCATCGCGCGATTCCTTTATCGCAACAAATGTGGCAAGCAAGGCTAACATGCCGAACGGTATATTTATAAAGAAAACATAGCGCCAATACTGCGAAATACCGAACAAGCCGTTGATCGTGGCGCCAAGCCCGCGGTCGGTCATAAAGCCCCCGAGAATCGGGCCGGCAACAATGGCAAGACCAGAGATAGAACCCCAGATACCCATCGCCATGCCGCGCTCTTTTCTTGCAAAGTTGGCCGAAATCAACGAGAGCGTTGCGGGCATCATGCTGGCCGCGCCCAGGCCCTGGATAATACGAAAGATGGTGAGCTGTGTCACATCGGCTGCGATACCGCATAGCATCGAGCCGATTGTAAAAGTGATAATTCCTAGGCCGAACATCTTTTTTCGCCCGATCATATCGCCTAACCGGCCGAATGTGATGAGGAATATGGCGAACGCGAGCAGGTAAGCGTTACTGACCCACTCTACCTGGGGCAGCGTTGCGTTAAAATCCTTAATAATTTTCGGGATCGCAAGGTTTACAACGTTTCCATCGAGGACGATCATAAACAAGGCAAAACTGACCGTGCCAAGCGCCCACCACTTCCGGTTGCTATCAGTGATTAACTTCATCGAGTATCCTTTCAACTGACGGTACAATAACAATGGTATGCAACCATTAAAGACTTAAAAAACAATGGTCGGCAGGCTTGTTATTGCTTGCCGACCATTGTTTTTTAATGCATGTTATACAATAATATGAACTAAAGTTCATATTGTCAATGAAAGATGATTAGGTGAATGCTTAATGCAGGCACAGATCGGGCGGGCCAGAAAGCCCCGGCAACAAAGAGGAATCGAGACGCGGGAGCGGATTATCGATGCTGCGCTGCATCTCTTTTGCGCAAAGGGGTATCACGGCACGAATTCTAAAGAAATCGCAGCTGCGGCCGGTGTATCCATCGGCAGCTTCTATTGCTATTTCGAAGATAAAAAGATGCTCTTTCTTGAGATTTTAGATAAGAATTTCCTTTTAGGTCGCGAGCATCTTCAGGAGCACGTGCGGGCAATGCAAGATAATTTTAGCATGGATGGCACGCGCACACTGCTGCGAGGTTTTATTAAGAACCTGTTCAGCGCTCATCAGTTTTCAACCGAGTTTAACCAAGAGGCCGCCGCGCTCATTCTCTGCGACCCCGATATACGGCAGGTTCACGATGAGCACGAAGCGGCGCTCATCGGTGAGATCGCCTCGTATATCGCTCTCTTCGGTGATACGGTTCGCGTAAAAGATACTGAAGCGGCGGCGTTTTTGGTATACCGGTCGGTCGAAACGGTTATGCATGCTGCACGTCACCCGAACCAGGGCATAAGTGAGGACCGTCTGGTTGATGAGCTAACCGATATGCTCGCCGCATATCTATTCTGCGGTAATTCCACCTTTTAGGCAGAATTATTTATTAATAATTCGTACTACGCTCTTTTATGCTTCTGTGTTTTGAGTAGAATAGTATGTAAGCCCTATTTTAGTTGTCTTACATACCAGGAGGCTCGATATGCCGGATATTCGCTATGTATGCTTATCAGATATGCACTTAGGTGAGGAATCAAGCCTGCTTACCAACTTGCAGCCGGGAAGTCTCGAGCCCGATCTCAGTCAAGCCAGCACGGTACTCGAGCGGCTTACGGGCTGTTTGCGGCACCTGATTGAAGGCAACCGGGGCCCCAAAAAACCAACGCTTATTTTATGCGGCGATACGCTTGAATTTGCCCTCGCACTGGATAACCAGGCGGCCATGGCGTTTGAGCGCTTTATCGAGCTTACCATGCATACCGGCGAGCCGCTGTTTGAAAGCATCATCTATATCCCCGGCAACCACGATCATCATTTATGGGAATTGGCTCGCGAAACGCAATATCTCAACTTTATTCAGCGCAAAGCACCTGGTGAATATCTACCGGTCCCATGGCATTCGACCAAGCTCTTTATTGAGAACGAACCCTATGTTCCCGTGCGGTTTCTCACGGGTCTCGTGCAACGGCACGAGCACTTTAAAGATTACGTTGTTGCGGCAGCCTATCCGAATCTAGGGCTTATTACCGAAGATAAGCGCAAATGTATTGTTTTCCACCACGGGCATTTTATCGAGTCCATGTATATGCTGATGAGCACGCTAAAAACAATACTGTTTCCAGAGCATGTCATCCCGGACAACGTCCGCGATCTTGAGGCTGAGAATTACGCTTGGATCGATTTCTTCTGGTCGACGATGGGGCGCTCGGGCGAAGCGGGAACTGATATCGAGGTCATTTACCATCGCATGCAAGACCCGGATGCGTTTAAGCGGTTGCTTAAAACCCTTGCTTCGAGCGTAGCGAAGAAAATCGGCTTCCCGGGTGTATTTGACCTAGTCGAGACAGAGCTCTTGCACCAGCTTCTCTGCATACTGGCCGACGTTGCGTTTGCGCTTGAACGCAACAAGGATATCGGTTATCTGAGCGCAGATGCGGAAAACGGGCTCAAGAGGTATGTGGGCGGTCCGGTAAAGAACCAGCTCTTAAGCGAATGCGGCGGTACGCTCCCCTCCGATATCACATTTGTCTTTGGGCATACGCATAAGGCTTACCACGAGGATATGCCTATTCCCGGGTTCGCGAACAACATACACCTGTGCAATACCGGCGGTTGGGTATTCGAGCAGCCCGTTCTCCGTCCGGTTATCGGTGGAGCAGTTGCTTTGCTGGATGAAAACCTTGATACCGTGCTGCTTCGCATGTATAACGAAGAAATTACAAACGGCGTGTGCTCTCTCGAGCTTTTCGATGTCAATGCAGGCTCGGCGCAACCGTCACTTCTTCATCAACATCTTGCCGGCCTCATCAATTCGGACGATAGTTTATGGGGCGGTTTTAGTGAAACCGTAGCGAACGACCTCAAAATGCGCTCGCAACTGCTGGCTGCACAACAATCGCAAGACCTACTAACGGACACGGTCAGCTAAGTTAAACCAACCAACGACTCTCAACCGAACTGCTAGAATTCTGCCTTTGAACGGTCGCATAGCGGGTCATATCTTACACTATACTTTTGCAGCGCCTACGCACGTATTTTGCTATAGGTACCATTCAGGTACCATTCGCGAGGTCCCGGCAAATACATGTTTAAATAACCGCAGCTTATTTTGGGCATATATGTATTAATGCAATCTAATCCATATGTTTGTTTACGTGCGCCACATCGATGCACTCAGTAAACCGACGAGTTTAGACGGTAAAAGGAGGAAAAACTATGGAAATGCAGCCGAAACTATCTATTGTGTTGATATCCCCGCAGTTGGAACGAATGCAGGCAGGGACAATGATGGGCGCGATCGCCGCTACCTCTGGCATGCAGGTCAATTTCTTTGTTACTATGGGTGCAATGGAAATGCTTCTTAAGAAGACGGTTGAGGGCAAGAACTTCCCCATTGAATCGGATGTGGGAAAAGCCTTAATGGAGAAAAGCTCTGATCTGTATTACAAGCTTCTAGAAGATGCAAAAGAAATCGGAGATGCTAAAGTTTATGCATGTGCGCTCGCCGTTGACCTTATGGGTTGGGCTAAAGACGAAATGCTCGACGTCATTGATGATATAGTCGGGGTTAGCGAATTCTTCGGTATATCTGAAGGCGGCATGATCTTAACGATTTAGTGAGAGGAGGATGCGATATGGCAGATAAAGTGGTAGACGCACGTGGTTCGTACTGCCCCGGACCGCTTATGGAACTTATTAAAACCATCAGGAAAGCGGATATGGGTACAACCATAGAGGTTTTGTCATCCGATTCAGGATCGGCTCGGGATATTCCTGAATGGGCGAAGAAGACCGGTCAGGAGCTCGTATACAACGAGAAAGCCCAGGACGGCGAGTACTGGAAGATCGCCGTTAAAAAGGTAAAGTAGGAGGGAAGCCGGTTGGCTAAAAATATAGTAATTGTTGGCGGTGGTTCGGGCGGAACGATTGTCGCCAACCATCTTGCCGGTGAACTAAAGCAACAGATCAGCCGCGGTGATACTAAGGTGACGCTGGTAACCGATACCCCTAACCATGTGTATCAGCCTTCGTTCCTCTACATAACCATCAATCAAGTCCGGCTTGAGGACTACACAAGGTCGGAAAAGAGTTTATTAAAACCAGGGGTAGAGCTACTCATCGATCCGGCTGTCAAGATCGATACAGCGGGGCATACCGTTGCTACGGCGGGCGGGAAAACCTTGCCCTACGATATCCTGGTAATAGCCACCGGCTCGTACCTGGACCCAACAACAATACCGGGGCTCGCCGAAGCCGCAGATGTTTTCTATACGGCGGAGGGCGCCGAGAAGTTGCGCGATAAGATCGTGAATTTCGCCGGCGGTACCATTCTAATGACTGTAGACGTGCCGCATAAATGTCCGGCGGCGCCGCTCGAACTCATCTTTATACTCGATGATTTCTATAGGCATATGGGTATTCGCGATAAGGTCAACCTGATCTACACCTATCCGATCGGCAGATTGCATTCTCTTGAGCCGGTCGCAAATTTTGCGGCGCCCGAGTTCGAGAAGCGCGGCATTAATTCGGAAACGTTCTTTAACGTTGAGTCGGTTGACCCGCAAAAGAAAGTCGTTACCAGCTTAGAGGGCAGCGAAGTACCGTTTGATGTTCTCATTTCCATTCCGGCGCACCGGGGAGCACACGTTGTGCACGATTCAGGGTTGGGGGATGAGGACGGGTTCATCCCGACGAATCGTTACACCCTTAAAGCCGACGGATACGATGATATTTACGTTATCGGCGATGCCACCGCGCTGCCGATCTCTAAAGCGGGCTCGACCGCGCATTACCAGGCCGATGTGGTGACGGCGAACATAATATCGCAGATCAACGGGCTGCCGCCATCCCGGTTTTATGATGGCAAGGTAGCTTGCTTTGTTGAGATGGGCCTCGATAAGGCAACGTTCATCTCGTTCGACTATAACAATCCGCCGGTTCCATTGCCGGTCAGCGAGATGATACATTGGTTTAAGCTTTCATTTAACGAAATATACTGGCTCTCTCAGCGGGGCCTTCTATAGGGGGCATGCATGTCTGACGACAAAACGGCATCTGGGCCGCAGGATGAAGCAAAGGCTCAAGCACGTAACTACATAGAGGAAACAAGAGCCCATACACCTAAACAACTCGAGGACGCAAACGCATTGTTGGTAGCCGCCCTTGATTCACTGACACCGGCTATTGTCCAGCGTCTGGCTGCAACAACAGCGCAGCTCGGCGAGCTGGTCGATACTGTTAATACCGACGAGACGAGAAGCTTGGTAGCCGGGGTGGCGCAGACTGCCGAAAGTCTCGAGCGTTCTCTGGACATTATTAAGCAGTTGGAAGAAAGCGGTACGCTGGAAACACTTGCCGAGCTTGGCAGCCTGGCCAACGCTGTGCGCCAGTCTATAACATCCCCTCTGGTATCGCGACCTTTATCCGCCGGGGTCTCGCTTGCGCTTACCGGCGGCCAATTTCTTGATGCCGCGCAGGAGGCTGCCAGCGAAGCACGCCGAGATACGCGCCGGATAACCATCTTCGGCCTCCTAGGCGAGTTGAGGGACCCGCAAATACAGGACAGCTTGAAGTTTATCCTTGCGCTGGCGCGGCGCCTTCCAGGCATTTTAAATACCGAGCAAACGTAAGATATAACTATTTAGTAACTTTTAACGCCTTTTCCATAACCTACCGATCACCCATATAAAGGGACGTTAGGAATTGATCATCCTTGTTCATCACGCGTAACCAAAAGCCAGATATAACCATTAGCTAAATAATTATCTAAATACCACCCAGGGTACTTGCCAAGCGAATGGATTTAGCAGTATAGTAGATATTGGTAAGTACGTAAACGATAGTATAATGGTAAAATATGGTAATAGTAGTAATTTCTGGTATCTTTATCGCACGAGACAGCATTAGACATAGCAATAAAATCCAGCAGCGCATCTTTACACCGCACCGTTCACTCAGTACCAGAGAATAAAATCCATATACGTATGGATTCGTCCGGCTTATAAGGAAAAGGGCTTGGCATTATGACAAAGGCATGCGAGCACGGCCTAAGGATTGCTATACGGCATCTGCGAAAAACCGGGCCTACCTTTAGACTGTCGACAAAGAGCCGGTCCACCCTAGCTTTCCCCACCCTTCAAATCATCCGAGATGAAATAATTGTCTACTCTATGGCTTATAGATGGCAGAACGATAAAGGCGTTAACGGCAACCATAATCACGTATTGTTGCCAGGGAATATGGTCATTACAGCAAACACTTGATTCACCGAAAGGCGATGGGGGGGCCATGAAAAAATTTAGTAGGGCAGCAGTTATTCTTCTGTTATTAGTTTGTGCGCTTGCATGCACAGGCTTAGTTCCGACGATTGCATTAGGGGTTGGTAACTTCAATGTGATCGGCCAACCGGTTATGCCGTCCGGCGGTATCGTCTCGTTGGCTACTGCTCCGAGCGGCATGATTTATGGTGCTACTGCAAACGGGCACCTGTTTAGCTATAATCCTGCTTCCGGGGTGCAACAGGACCTTGGTTCGCCGTATCCGTATTGGCCTGCGTGGATATCGACATTGATTATGTCGAGCGATGGCAAGGTATACGGTGGCAACACGATGGGGCGTGTCTTCTCCTATGACCCGAATACCACCCAATTTCATGATTACGGTAATCCGCTGCAGGGAACAGTCGATTACTCTGTGAGCAGATTGCTGGCCGCATCCGACGGGTACATTTACGGAGGAACCGCCGCTGCGCAGAACTCAACGCATGCAGCCCACCTCTTCCGGCTTAGCCAATCAGGGTTTCAGGATTTAGGCCGGGCGTCTATACCCGATGATTATATCTGCTATATGTTTGAGCACGGGGGAAAGATTTATGCGACAACTTCAATCACACCGATTGAAACCCCAAACGGCAATAACGGCCATGTTATATATTTCGACACCAATAACCTGCTGGGCGGCGTACAAGATGCGGGACGTGCTCCCATCACCGGCGCCTTTGGTATAGGGGGAATTCTCAGACCAAGCGGTATAGTTGCCGGAGGCGCACCTACCCCCAGCTCAACTTCCGGCCAGTTCTACGGAACGTATTGGACCTACAACCCGGTCTCCGGGCAATTTCCCACACCGGTTCCTACGAATCTGCCAACAATGCAGTTTTACAGTTTGCCGGCTTTAGCGGTCGATAGCACGGATCGTTTGTTCGCTGGACTAGGCTTCACGTCTGGGGTCAATTTGCTAGGCGGGGTTATCCAGGTAAATGATTCAGATCCTGCCAACCCGTATATGTGGGGTCAACCCGTGCCCGGGGAAACGCAAGTTCCGGCATTAACCACCGGGTCGAATGGCTACATCTACGGCGGAACATATCCAAGCGGATACTTGTTCTGGTTTGACCCATCGCAACCCCCCGCCCCCACGGTCCCCACGCTCAACGGACCGGCGACGAGCACTAATGGCTCAGTGTTACTGTATGGAACCACGACCCCAAGTACGACTGTCGAGGTCTATGACCAGGCTAATAACCTCATGTGCACGGTAACAAGTGACCCTTTAGGCTCATGGCATAGTTCTGCATTGTTGACCGTTCAACTCCAACAAACGGTTTATACCTTGTCTGCACGTGCTATACTAAACGGCTCGGCAAGCGGATTTTCAACCCCGATTTCGGTAACCGTTGGTACGTTCGTGCCACAAGTAAGTCCCCCTACCGCAAGCGATGGGTTTAATAATTCAGGTACGAATGCAAATACGGGCGTTGGCTCGATTACAAGCTACAGCGCAAGAACTATCACCATAGACGTGCCGATATCAAATACAAACAATATATCTTTGGCAACCGTTCTGATAAACGGCGTCTCAACGAATCTGTCTTACCTGCTTCAAGACCCCGATGGCGACGGTGTTTATAGCTGCACGGTTCCGGCGGGGGCTCTACCTCTTGGGCCCGGCAGCTATAGAGTTACCGTTTCTCTCACCGATAGTATAGCCGGCAGCTTCTCGCAGCAGGTCATGACAATAACGTTGATCGACCCGAGCGGTTACGTATACGATACGACGGATGGACATAGGGTGGAAGGAGCGCAAGTCACCCTGCATCAATTCAATTTTGCCGCCGGCGTCTATGAAGTGATGGATCCGGTTGCCAAAGCGGATTATATGGATCCGGATACCAATCCTCAAACAACCGATTCTCAGGGGAGCTATGGTTGGCTTGTGGCGCCCGGCAAATATAAGGTTTTAGTTGAGAGGGCCGGGTATAGCAGTGTCTGGAGTCGGGAAGTAGTCATCACCGACGTTGCGGTAACCGACCTTAATGTTGGCCTTACGCCGGCTGCTCTGCCAACGGCTACAATTGCAACCAGTCCTGCAGCCCCGAACGGTAATAACGGATGGTTTAAAACGCTACCGGCTATTACGCTCAGCAGCAATCAACCGGGCGTGATGTATTATGAGTGGGATTCAACGTCACCCGCCAGTGCAATAGCATATAGTGCCGGCTTCACTGCATCGGAGGGTATACACACACTCTATTGCTGGTCGGCGGATACCCATGGAAATCTTGGTCCCACCGTGCAGCAGCAATTTAAAGTCGATTCCCAAGTGCCCGGTGCGCCAAGTATCACAGCGCCTGCCAACGGCGCAACGCTCAACACACGAAGCGTGCATGTAACAGGAAATGCCGAGGCTAATACAACCGTTCGTATCTACGACGGGTCAACCGAGGTAGGCGCAACACAAGCGTTAGGCGATGGCAATTTTGCCGTAACCGTAACCTTAGCCTCCGGCTCCCATAATCTTTCAGCAAAAGCTCAGGATGAGGCAGGCAACTTGAGCCCGGCATCCTCATCTGTGGCGGTTACAATCGAGCAGCAGGCAGGCGGGGGCACGTATAAGATATTGTTCTTTGCCGGCAATAAGGCTTCCCTTGCACCGAGCGAGCAGGCTTTTATGCAAAGGTACTCAAAGAATTATGGCGGTTATTACGACGTCGCATTAAAAGATATTAGTGATGTTAGCGCCAGCCAAGGTACACCGTGGGATTGTACGGCCGGCGATATGGTCGCGCTATCCCGGGAGGGCATGAACGCCCTTAATTTAGATATGTCGGGGGGCAATGACCAAAAGATAACAAACCTTATCGACGGATTGTATGCGCGCAAGAAACCGCTCCTTGAGTGGAAGGCCGGGTACTGGCTTCTTTACTATTGGGGCTTGGGAATGACGTTGCTCGATCCAGGGGTTGGGGGTTTAACCTGGCCGGATGTAAACCTTGCCGCCTATAACCCCGGGACCGACATTTACGTTCAAGATTCTTCAAGCCCAATAATGTCGGGGTTCTCCACAGGTCAGGTGGTTAAGATAGTCAACACATCGGGCAATCTCGGTGCGCAAGTCGATTGGTCTAGCGGCTCGAATGTGTTGTGCCAGATCGCGGATGCAAAGCAGCTAGCTTACCTGAATGATAAAGGTTCACAATATACCTCGATCCTTTCATATCCGCCAGGGTCAAGGCCTGATGATGGCATTGTGACGAGCCCGCCGACCATCCCGGATGGTGGTTCAAGCACATTTTACGGCAGACCCACTGAGGCCTGGATTGTGCATATGAGCCTCAATAATCTGAATGACCTCACACTGCCCGGTTGGCGTATTATGGATAACGCCATTGCGTTCCTAGCGTCACAATCACCACCTCCTAGCGGTGACATCCAAGCACCGAGCAAGCCGGCTAATGTTCATGCGCTGCCGATTGGTAGCTCGGAAATCGACCTGTCGTGGAGCGCATCAACCGATAACGTCGGGGTAACGGGATATAGCGTCTACAACGCGGCAACCGACGAGAAGATAGCCGATGTAACTACTGCTTCGTATGCACACTTGAGTCTTGCACCCGACTCACCGCATACCTATTACATCAGAGCCTATGATGCGGTCGGCAATCTCTCGGAAAAGAGCGACATAGTTGCGGCGCATACATACCAAGGCTCAGTCACGACACCGGTTGGTCATAACATTAACCTTGACTTTGGCAACAACGCATCTATTACGTTTGCAGACATCACGATGGCGGGTATGACATCGGTAGGGGTGCTATCCAATGCTCCGTCGGGGCCACCGTTCGGCTTTCTGTTTGCCGGTCGCTACATCGATATTGCAACCACCGCTTCATACCTGGGCGATATTACGGTTACAGTACCGTATCAGCCGGAACTCGTACAGGGACATGAAGATGAGTTACATCTATTCCATTGGGATGGTCTCAGTTGGCAGGATGTAACCGTGTCCATTGATAAAGTAAACCATGTCGTAATCGGTAGGACGCCATCGCTTTCACCATTTGCAATAGGATATCCGCAACCAGCGGCAGTCAGCAGTGGTGTAGCGTTTGGCATGAACACAAACATGCTGCTCCTATCCGCGATTGCTCTCGTTATCGGTGGTTTATCGATAACGAGAGCAAGAAGGGCAACATAATCGCTAACAAGCATAGCGAATATAAGCGCGAATGGTTAATGCGAGTTCGATAACCAATATGAACGATGTGAATGCTCGCGGGATTGGTCTTGAAGAGGCCAATCCCGCGAGCCGTGATGGTGCAGACGACGGCAATGTCACGGGACAACCTATATATCACAACTCTCGCCGGTCGTTCCCCTACCGCTCACACCAACAACTTTCACGTGTTAAACTTGCTTTTTAAGCGCATTCGTAGTACATTTCTTTGCTTAGAGCGTATATGCATGTGAGGAGGCAGAATATTGAAAGGTCCGATTAGCCAGTTTATCGAGCATCACTACCGTCATTTTAATGCGGCAACCCTACTCGATGCTTCGAGAGCATATGTTGACCACCTGAATAATGGTGGAAAAATGATGGTAACTTTGGCAGGTGCGATGAGCACAGCCGAACTCGGGTTATCGCTTGCAGAAATGATACGGCAGGACAAGGTGCATATTATTACGTGCACCGGTGCGAATCTCGAAGAGGATGTCTACAACCTGGTCGCGCACAATTTCTATGAGCGTGTGCCGCAGTATCGCGATCTTACCCCGAAAGACGAGCTGTCGCTCTTAAACCGGCATCTCAACCGCGTGACCGATACCTGCATCCCTGAAGAAGAAGCAATGCGCCGCATCGAGAGCGCCATGGTCGACCTATGGCACGAAACCGCTGCCGCCGGCAAGCGGATGTTTCCTCATGAGTTTTTTTATGAACTTTTACGCAGGGGTACGCTTAAAGAATATTATCAAATTGACACCAAAGATAGCTGGCTCTACGCCGCGATGGAGAAAAACCTGCCAATCGTGGTCCCGGGCTGGGAAGATTCGACGCTCGGCAACATGTTTGCCGCGCACATTATCGAAGGTGAACTCGATAATGTCCATCTTGTGCGAACCGGTATCGAATATATGATCGAGCTTGCGAAATGGTATAGCGAAACATCGAAAGATGCTTCAATCGGCTTTTATCAAATCGGCGGCGGCATTGCCGGCGATTTTCCGATTTGCGTCGTGCCGATGTTGCATCAAGATCTGAAGAGACCCGACACACCGGTATGGGGCTATTTCTGCCAGATCAGTGACTCCACTACAAGCTATGGATCGTACTCAGGGGCGGTGCCGAACGAGAAGATTACCTGGGGTAAACTCGGCGTCGATACCCCGAAGT
Organism: Candidatus Aquicultor sp.; assembly: GCA_036504445.1. Taxonomy (NCBI): domain Bacteria; kingdom Bacillati; phylum Actinomycetota; class Candidatus Aquicultoria; order Candidatus Aquicultorales; family Candidatus Aquicultoraceae; genus Candidatus Aquicultor; species Candidatus Aquicultor sp. The sequence goes on along the minus strand of DASXVE010000024.1, from coordinate 89,266 downwards.
TTATCGTTGAATCGGATGCTACGATTGTCGCCCCGCTCATGTTCGCCTATATTCTCGGGTGGTAAAGTAGTATGGGCCATCAGCCAAAGGACACGAGCGATTTTGTAGGATATCAACTTGTAGAATTCGGGCAGCCGATTCGGCGATCCCTCCAAGAAGTTGCCGACCGCTTGATGCCTAATGAGAACGAGATCGTTACCGAGTGGATTCAGCTGCAGTTTAGTACCTGGCAACCGCCGGGGTTTACACGCGAGCAGTTGCAAGGCCTCTTTGGCGATTTGCTTCACGGTATGCTCGTTTGCATGAAAGCGTTAGAGCTTGAGACATGTATCAATTACCTCGAGCAGCTAGGTGCGGATATGGCACGCCGCAATTTCCCGTACCAGGCGCTTATTATCAGCTTTCATTTTCTCGAAGAGAGCTATAACTCGTTCCTGTTCAATCCGCCTTCAGAGAACACGCTTCGCTGGATGATTGCTATGGATGAGTTTCTTCACGCAGCGCTGGCTGCAATTGCGACTTCATACTTTGAAGCGCAACGCAAGGAACTCTTAGAAGAGGCCGAGGTGGGGCGCATCGTCCAGGAGGGTTTGCTGCCGGACATCCCTAAGACGGTCTTCGATATCGACGTCGCCTCGATTTACTTGCCCTCTGGAGAGCGGGCTCGAATCGGCGGCGATCTCATCGATCTCTTCACCATTGACGACCAACGCGCAGCGTTCATCCTCGGCGATATCTCAGGGCACGGTCTTGAGGCCGCAACGGATGCGGTCCTAATTCGTTCGTTGTTCAGGGGGTTTATCCGCGAAAACGCCGCCCTTGCCGACGTCTTTGGCCGGCTTAACCGTGTGCTTGCTCATGAGTTTGATGACGGCCGGTTTGCCACCGCAATTGCGGGTTTGGTCAGCGCACTCGATGAAGTTACTCTGGTCAATGCGGGACACCCACCGGTTGTATTTTGTAAAGGTGCGTGCACGCTTCTTGAACCGGGTGGTATCGTTCTAGCTGTCGGTCCGGAATCGACATATTCGGTGCACGAGATTACCTTACCGAAAGGGGCTTTACTTGTAGCCTACACCGACGGTTTGACTGAGGCGCGCAGCGAAGACGGATCGTTTTTCGGTGAAGAAAGATTGGTCGCCGCTATTGAAGAGGTTCGAGATGCGCCTGCCCGCGCAATCGCCGGTCATTTACGCGACGAAGCTCTGCGCTTTGCAAACGGAAAGCTCATCGACGATACCGCTATCTTGGTCTTAAAGCGCCGATAGCAGGCAATCCGCATCCGTACTCCCCTGTTTGCGAAGATTATTGAAAGTTGAGGGATAGTCGTGGCAATAAATATTAAAACAATCATCGTTTCAGGAATCGAAATTATAGTAGTACTTGCGCTGCTCTACCCTATTCTTATCGAACCCTGGCATCTTAGCTGGGGGGCGATCAAAGAAGAGCAAAAGATGGATTTACCCGGTGATGATTTATCGCCAGACCCAAATATTAGATCTACCCGTGCGATTACGATCAATGCGCCCGTAGAAGACGTGTGGCCGTGGCTTGTGCAAATAGGGCAAGGCCGTGGCGGTCTCTATAGCTACGATTGGCTGGAAAACATTGCGGGCTGCGATATGCGCAGCGCAGATCGTATTCACCCCGAATGGCAGGATACTAAACCGGGCGACTTTGTCAGGTTCGGCAAGCCGGACTCGAATTATCCGAAGGTTCCCGTCTACGCAGTCGAGCCGAACAAGGTACTTATTCTCGGCGGCATTACTGATGCCAAAACGGGCCGCGACCTTAAACCGGGTGAGCCGAAGCCGGAGCAATACTACGGCAGCACCTGGGTATTTTACCTCAAGAAAATCGATGACACCCACACACGGCTTATCGCTCGCAGCCTGTATTCCTACAGCCCGGGTATAGGTAATACTATTATGTGGCGGGTTATTACCGAGCCACTGCACTTTATCATGGAGCGCAAGATGCTCTTCGGCATTAAAGAGCGTGCCGAAAGCATGCAGCACTCGAGCACCGCGCAACGCTAGCGATTAATAGCGTTAGAATTGACATAAGTCATGTATATCGCGCTACCCTCGCCGTATAATATAAGCGTGATCAATACGATCATGCTTATATACATTGAAATTCTATGTAATTCTAACGCACGTGCTGCGCGCAGGGATAAAGGAGAGCGTTATGCCGTCAGCAAAATGCCCCGGTTCGGATATGCGCAATATAACCGCAGGTATATATATGTGTCAAAACTGTGGTGTAGAGGTCGAAATATTCTCGGATGAGATGAGGCGCCGCTGCCCTAACTGCAAAGAGTATGTTGAAAAGAAAGAGACGCCTTCGTGCATACAGTGGTGTAAATCCGCGAAATCATGTCTTGGTGAAGAGCGGTGGAAGAACGTCATGGAGGCGCTAGGGAAGAGCACCGAGGAGTAGAAATTCTCCGGTAAGCCACTCGGCAGCCACGTGGACGGCGAGGTCGAGATCTGCCGGGTCGGTGAAATAGTGGTCTGCCGAGCCTTCGATGAAGAGGGTCGCGTGGTAATCTGCCGCGCGAGCCCGGGGGCATCGGGAAACTCACTGTCGATATTTGCCGCAACCAGGGCGTTTGTTGCCGGGTGCTCTTCGAGGTTTATATAAAGACAGCTCAAACAGCCTGAGTCAACGCCATAGAGGGCAAAATGATCGCCGGTCGTTCCATCATGGCGACGGATAAACGAAATCGCATGTTTTAGGTCATCAATTTGCTGCGTGATAGTCGATTCATCTTGCGTGCCCTCGCTCCATAGCCGGTAAAGGTAAATCGAAGGCTTGCGATGCCCGCCTCTGCCAGCAGTTTAACTAACCTATCGTTGCTATAACCCTCCAGGCTACCGCTAGCCCCATGCGCAAAAACGACAACCGGCACCAGTGACTTCGATGCCGGAATGTTCAGTACACCCACTAACCGGTACCCGCATGAATTCTCGAAGACTACGTTTTCGCTCATCGCACCTTTATTAACATTTCAGTCCCAGCATAAACAGCACAACTTTTTTATTTTTTTCTCTTGAGTCGCTCCAACATAGACCGATACATCTTCATAAGAGCCAAGCTTATATGCTTACAAGTGCGATGATATTTATAACTTGGGAGGCAACATGGCACGAGCAGAAAAAATAAACACCGCACAAGCCGCACATATAGAGAAGGAAAAGGGGTATGTCAGGGTGTCTGGGATTGCATCAGTTGCAAGAGCGTACTTTAAGGAAACGCATGAGTCTATAGAGAACACCGAGATCGACAGCAAAGGCCTTTATGTCTTTGAGAAGCTTACCAGGCAGGCGTTTACCGAAGCCATGCAAGATGATGCCGTTCTCGGCATTAACGGCGGGTTCGTATCATACATCGACGGCTTAAACGATGTTCTCGATACCACGACCGTTATGGACTGGCGCCCCGAAGCGTCCGCCGAACGCATGAGCGATTTCATGCTGAGTTTCTATAACATGTATAGCTACCAGTGGAAACGGCACGGTCGCGCGGCAAGGAAGACGCTTATCGTGTTTTTAGATATCATGCACGAATGTCTGGATTTCGCATATCTAAAGCTCAATAAGAAATTTCATTCATTGCCGGAAGAAGTCAAAAACATTATCAATAAAACGTTTTTTCTAGCGAATGGTGTGATAGATGAATGGTATCAAAACGAACAGCTGGAGATTCCGGCAGTATAGCCTGGTGTGCAAGTTTTGCGCGTTTCTCTACATGGGTAAACTTTATAAAAATACAACACCACTAAAACATGGATAATTATCTTAGTTTTGCTGTCGACCTGGCGCTTAACGCAGGTCGGCTTATAAAAAGACTATCGAGAGAACGCCATACTATTACATACAAGGGCACTGTCGATCTGGTAACCGAGGCCGATCTTCAGTCTGAAGCCCTCATTGTCGACGGTATACGAAAGCGTTATCCCGACCACAGTATACTTGCCGAGGAAGAGGGCGCGATAGAGCCCGGCTCAGACTATCTCTGGATTATCGATCCAATCGATGGAACAACCAATTACGCGCATGGCTTCCCCGTTTACGCGGTTTCCATTGCTCTCGAGTTTAAAGGCGACCTCATGGTCGGCGTTATTTATGACCCCAACTTGGATGAGCTCTTCACCGCGCAGCAAGGCAAAGGCGCGTATCTTAACGGCAAACCGCTTCATGTATCCGATATCGATGACCTCAACAAAACACTCCTAGCCACCGGTTTCCCCTATAGTTTCAGAAATGACCCGGAGACTATTCTTGATTGTTTTCGCAAGTTCTCGCTCAGGGCGCAGGGGATTCGCAGAGCGGGCGCGGCCACAATCGACCTGGTTGGGGTAGCCAGCGGTCGCTTTGACGGCTATTGGGAGTATGGCTTAAAGCCGTGGGATATGGCGGCCGGCGGCCTTATTGCTCTTGAAGCCGGCGCCAGGATTACGCAACTTAACGGTGAGCCGTTCGATATCAGATCACCTCAAATACTTGCCACAAACGGTCGCATCCACGACCAGATGCTCGAAATCATTGCTGAATGCAGTAAGTAATTAAAATTCGTTCATTTTATTGAGGATGCGGATGAGCTCTTCCTGCTCATCTGGGGTAAGGCGTGACACGTACGGCGCCATAATAGCCCGATGCGCCTCTTTAGAGCGCTCTACAATATCCCGGCCCTTATCGGTTAAATGCAACCTGGTCGCCCTGCGGTCGTTTGTGCAGGGTGTGCGGGTGACGAAACCTGAATCGACCATTTTATCAACGGTTACCGTTGCGGTCGGCTGGCTGATGCCCACATTAGCCGCAAAGGTCGATATATCGCAGCCTTCGTTTGCGGAGAGGATACGAAGCGCCTGGTGCTCGGCACGGCTAATCCCCAAAATCTTGCTTACGTGCTGCGGGCGAGATTTACGAAGGACGCTTAAGAGCCCATCCAGTATTTCATCGGTATGTCGGTCAATAATTTGCATCTTGCATTTCCCCTAATACTTAGATAAACTAAGTATAACATTACTTAGATAAGCTAAGTATATCATGGTTCTGAAAATTGTCCATAAGTAACAATATATAGCTTGTAGTGGCACTATTATTATCGACAATTTGCAGAAAAGCTTGAAAATATATATAGAACCTATATATTATAGAATTACTAAGCTATAGAAAATCTAAGTAAACCGAGCGAATGAATACAAGAAAAACCGCTTTGTAGCACAGAGAGAACCTAAGTTTAAGCACTTTTTTCATAATGGGAAGTTTGAGAGGAGACAAAGATGGCATTCAACGATCGTTTCTTAAAGGCATGCAGGCGCGAGCCGGTCGATGCTACACCCGTGTGGCTTATGCGTCAAGCTGGTAGGTACATGCCGGAGTACCGGGCAATTCGCGAGAAGTACGGCTTCTTAACGATGTGTAAAACGCCTGATATCGCTGCGGAAATTACGCTGCAGCCGGTCAACGCGCTCGGTGTTGATGCGGCGATTCTCTTTGCCGATATCCTGCTGCCGCTCGAAGGCATGGGCATCGGCTTTGAATTCGCTAAAGGCGAGGGCCCGGTTATTCATAACCCGATTCGCACGAAGGCCGATGTCGACAAGATTCAGGTTATCGACGCCGAAGAGGCGACCGGTTATGTTGCCGAAGCGATAAAGATAGTGCGGCGCGAGCTTGAGGGGCGCGTTCCCCTTATCGGTTTCTCGGGCGCACCGTTTACCCTGGCAAGCTACATTGTCGAGGGTGGGGGTTCGCGTGATTACCGCTACACCAAAGCCCTGATGTACAGCAACCCGGCGGCGTGGCACGAGCTTATGGATAAACTCTGCGAGGTAGTAACCCGCTATCTGCGCATGCAGATAGCGGCCGGCGCACAGGCGGTCCAGATGTTCGATTCCTGGGTCGGCGCACTCGGACCGGCTGATTACAAAGAATTCGTTATGCCGTACAGTAAAAAAGTTATGGATAATCTGGCAGGCGAGGGCGTGCCGAGAATCCACTTTGCATACAACGCCTCCACCCTTCTCGAGTTGGTTAGAGAAGCCGGTGGCGACGTTATCGGTCTCGATTGGAGAATGGGTCTCGACGATGCCTGGGCTGAAGTCGGCTATGACAAAGCCGTGCAAGGCAACATCGACCCGATGGTTCTCTTTGGCCCTGTCGACTACATCGAGAAACGCGTGAAAGACGTACTCGACCGCGCGGCGGGTCGCCCGGGCCACATTTTTAACCTGGGTCACGGAATCCACAAGGAAACCCCGGTTGAGCATGCAAAAGCAATGGTAGATGCGGTGCATCGTCTCAGCCAGAAATAAGTCTTTAGGAGAAGTATTGTGTCAGCACAAGCTGCAAGAACAGCGAGGCAGGTGGCGATAGATGAGCGGTAACAAAATAGGCGTTATGGTTATGGCGTTTGGCGGCCCGGATTCACTGAGTGCGGTCGGCCCGTTCATGGAACGGCTCATGAAGGGCAGAAAGCCCGGCCCCGAGCTTATCGAGCGTGTAAAAGATAAATACCAGATTATCGGTGGCAAGTCGCCGCTTCCCGGGATTACAAAGAAGCAAGCGATAGCGCTCGAGGAAGAACTAAACCGCACATGTGTTGAGCATGGGCAGTTTGCCGCTTATGTCGGTATGCGCTACTGGCACCCCTTTATCGAAGAGGCAATCGAGCAGATGGCGACAGATGGGATTACCCGTGCGTTTGCAATCAGTATGTCGCCGCACGATTCTCGCGTGAGCACCGGTGCGTATCGTGAGGAGATCGAGCGCGTTCTCGCTGAAAAGAATCTTAATATCTCAATTGAGATGATTCGGGGAATGTATAACAACCCGATCTTTGTCGACGCGGTTGTGGAAAAGATTACCGAAGCGCTGAATAGAATTCCCGAGGATGCGCGCGACGATGTGCAGGTAATCTTTAGCGCCCACAGCTTGCCGGTTGCCTATATCGATGGCGGTGACCCGTACGTCGATGAAATTAACGAGACCATCCGGGAAGTCCTGAGGAAAACAGGGTCGCCCAACTGGCGAATTGCGTATCAGAGTAAAGGAAGCATTCCCGGTGAGTGGCTGGGGCCGATGATGGAGGATGTGCTTGCGGAAATTGCCGCTGAAGGGCATAAACGCGTGCTCGTCGTACCGATCGGTTTTGCAGCGGACCATGTTGAGACACTGTGGGACCTCGATATCCTGCACAAAGGCCAAGCTGAGGACCTCGGATTACTATATGAGCGCTCCGGTGCGCTCAACGATTCACCCCGGTTTATGGAGGCGCTCGCACAGATGGTATGCACAGCACTTCGTAATTAGCGCATTTTGTTTGGTTGAGCGTGTTAGTTTAAGAGATATTTAGTGCACCCCTGAGAGGGAAACATACAGCCTATACGGTTTTAGGAGGAATTATCATGAAAAAGGTGGCAATTGTCGGTGGAGGGGTAACTGGTTTAGCAGCAGCCTACTCCATAAGTAAGGCCATCGATGCCGGGGCCGATCTCGATTACATCGTCCTCGAAAAAGACCAGAGGTTTGGCGGCAAGATCATGACCGTGCGCACCGATGACGGGTATGTCATCGAAGGCGGCCCGGATTGCTTCGTCTCAACAAAACCACAAATATTTGAGCTCGCCAAGCAGCTCGGTTTCGAGGAGCGTTTCATTTGCAGCAACGATGAGCTTAAAAAAACCTACATTCTCGCCGACAAGAAGCTTCGCGAAATGCCCGACGGTTTGATGATGATGGTTCCGACCAAAATTCTGCCGTTTATAACAACCGATCTGTTTACCTGGCCCGGCAAGATACGTATGGCCATGGACCTTGTTATCCCGAAGAAGAAAGAGCCCGGCGACGAGACACTGGCGAGTTTCGTAACCCGTCGTCTCGGGCGAGAAGCGCTCGATAGGATTGCGGAGCCGCTTGTTGCAGGCATTCATGCCGGTGACCCGGACACGATGAGCCTCGAGGCTACCTTCCCGAATTTTCTCGAGATGGAGCAAAACTACGGAAGCATGATTCGCGGTATGCTTGCCAGCCGTAAAGCGCAGATGAGCGCCAGCAAGAAAGCGCAAGCTGATGCACCGTCCGACAAACCCCGTCCCAAACGCACGTTTTTCATGACGTTTAAAGGCGGGATGCTTGACCTGATCGATGTGTTAGTAAAAGCACTCGATAAAGATAAAATCGTAAAAGGCGCCGAGGTAAAGTCGATCGACGAGGTGAAGGGCGCAAACGGGCAGACCAGCTATAAGCTTATCATGGCGGATGGCGCGACCATCGAAGCGGATGCGGTAATTCTCGCCTCACCGGCGAACAGCTCCGGCAATCTTGTTCGCAGTGTCGATTCACAGATGGCCGATGTACTTACCGAGATCCCGCAGGTATCATCGGCAACCGTTACTATGGCGTTCCGCACAAAAGATCTCAAGCACGACTTGAAAGGCTTCGGCTTTGTCGTACCTTCGGTCGAGGGGCGAAATATTATGGCCACAACCTGGAGTTCAAGCAAGTGGAGCTATAGAGCGCCCGATGGTGAGCATGCGATTATACGCGCGTTTGTCGGTGGCGCCAAAGCACAAGAAAAAGCTTTTATGTCGGATGATGAGATGAAAGCGGCCGTACGCGCCGAGCTAAAAGATATCCTTGGTATCGACGCCGAGCCGATTCATACCTGGATATTCCGCTGGCCCAATGGAATGCCGCAATACACCACAGGCCACATGGATAGGGTGAATAAAATCGATGAACGGATGGCCGAACATCCCGGCTTATACCTGGCGGGCGGCTCGTACCGTGGCGTTGGTGTGCCCGATTGTGTTGCTTCCGGTACGAAATCCGCTGAATCAGCTGTTCTGTACCTTGCAGGTGTTGCCGAACCGGCTGTGGTATAAAGGGCAATTAACCTTACCAAATCCAATAACCTCAAGCGATAGAGCCTGGGAATGTAAACCCAGGCTCTATCGCTCGCTGGAACCCATCCAAAATACCAAAAGAAAAGACGATCCGCAGAGTTGTAAACTTTTAGCAAAGCGGTAATTATAGACCCCGGCATATATGCATTTTCATTAGAAATATACTATAATTCATTGTGTAGCCGTACAAACGTAATAATACGGCAATCCAGTTTTAAGCATACAGAAGAGGGGGGCTTAATAAGCCACCCTTCTTTAATTTAGGAGGAATTATGCCTTCAATTAAGGTTCTAATAATAGATGACTACGCGCTGCTAAGGGCGGCTCTGAGGATGGTACTTGGTTCTGAAGAAGATATTTCAGTTGTCGGCGAAACGTTTGTAGGTGATGAAGCATGCAGTATTATTAGAGAACGAATGCCAGATGTAGCGTTTCTAAATCTGCTAAAGCCAAGTATTGAAGCATCTAATATCATCAGAAAAGCCAGGAAGAGCAGTACCGGTACGCGTTTCATCGCATTTGTCGATGGCGATTCCCTGGAGGCACGCCGTGCCTTCTTTGACCTTAAGATAGCCGGTTTGTTACAGATTGATTCGGGTCCCGAAGAGATAAAGCTTGCGGTGAGAAATGTCTTCAAGGGCGGCACCTACGTCGACTCGCGGGTAGCGCAGCTGCTATTTGACAAGATGGTCATCAGGAAAGATAATGTGTTGTCCGCACGGCAAATACAAGTCTTAAAGATGATCGCCGATGGTTTTACCAATAAACGGATTTCCGCCGAACTCGGGATCAGCCAGGATACTGTAAAAACGCATGTGCGTGTTATCTTGAAGAAACTTAATGCCGCCGATAGGGCGCAAGCCGTAGCCAAGGCGTACGATCTGGACATCCTCACAACCAACGCCTGCTAATTCAAATAGCCCAACGGATCTACCGGATTTCCGTTTTGTCTGACCTCGAAGTGAACGTGTGGGCCCGTTGAGAGGCCTGTAGAGCCCGATATCGCGATTCCCTGGCCTTTGGCTACAACTTGTCCTACGCCAACGAGAAGGCTAGAATTATGGCCGTAGAGGGTCGAGATGCCGCCGCCATGGTCGATAATGACCGCGTTTCCGTATCCGCCATACCAGCCGGCCATAATTACCGTTCCGCCTTGCGCTGCGCCCACAGTGGTACCGTATGGGGCCCCCAAGTCGACACCTGAATGGAAGCGGGCATAACCCAGCACCGGATGCATGCGCCAGCCAAAGCCCGATGTGATCGGTGCGCTAACCGGCCACATAAGGCCGCCTCCAGATGCCCTATAGCCCCGTGAAACCGCAATTCTTCCACCGCGCTCGAGGGCGCGAATCTGGCTGGCGATATCATTCGACGTCGACATCAACAGATCTTCAGCTTTTGCCAATTGCGTTTTGTTTCGTTGCACGCGCGCTAGAATCTGTTGTTGCCGTTTGCGCTCGCGATTGAAGAGATCCTGACGCCCCGCTACCCGGTTCTTTACCGCATGCAGGTGGTTCTCTTCGTCCACAAGAACGAGCCGTTTCTTACCGATTACTCTTTTCTGATCGGCAATCTGGTCGAGATTTTTAAGGATGCCTTGGCGGGTTTGCTTCATATCGGCGACAAGCCTGGCGTCATTTTCAGCGATTTTTGCAATGAGGGCTGAGCGTTCAAGAAGATCGCCAAAATTGCGTGCGTTAAGAACGAGCTCGATGATGCTTTTCTTACCGCCTTTATAAATACCTTTCAGCCGCTTATTGTAAATCTCTCGCTTATATGCAAGCTGGCGCTCGGCAATCGAAAGCTCTTGCTGAGTCTTCTGAAGCCTAGCCTGCATTGCGGCCAGTTCGGCTTCCGTGCGATGGCGATTAGTAGATATGCTCTTGATATCTTTCTTAAGGTCGGCTATCTCTTTTTGAAGTTTGTTAATTATGCGATCGTTGGCTTGAATCTCTTTGAGAACATCAGCCTTTTTGCGGTCGGCAGTTTGCTGCGCCTTTTTAGTGGCCTCGATCTTAGCTTTAACGTTCTTAAGTTCGCTCCGCTTGCTGTCAAGCTGCGACGCGAAAGCCGTCGAGGACAGGAGACTCAGCGCTAGTACGGCAATTATGAAAACTCTTGTTCTGTAAGGTGTTAAAAAAGGTACCATGCAGGTTCAAAATTTAACCATGCTAAGGTCGTTTAGTCAACCAACTAAGCGTCTGTAATTATTTGCTATGGCTTAGTACCTGGGGGTATTGAGCGAAAATATTTTTTCCGCCATACGGTTGATTCTAGGCCCTTACCGCTTTGTTCAATGCCCCGTGCGGTAGCATGGCAAGCGCCTTTGAAGCTACTTGAATATCAACCACTCATTGCCCTTACCGCGGGTAGTATAAACGAGGTGGTACTCGCCCGATAGTTTTGTGCCATGGAGCGCAATTTTGAGGCTTGACGACTTCTTCTGCACGACTTCAAAGGTACCGCTATCCCAGATTGCAACTGTGCCGGCGCCGTATTGGCCCTCAGGAATGGTGCCCGCAAAATCGATATAGCTTATCGGATGATCCTCGACCGCAACCGCCAGGCGTTTAACGCCTTTCTCACTTGAGACCCCTTTTGGTACGGCCCAGCTCTTAAGCACTATGGGCCCGGTCGGCTCATCCGATGTAAGATAATCGGCCGGAAGTTCAAGCCGAAAATCGAAGTGATGGTGGCTTGCGTTATGTTCCTGTACGACAAAACGCCGCCGCCATTCCGCCCCTTGCTCGGCAGGTGGTTCGGGCGTTTTGTCAAAAGAACGCTTTTCCTTGTACTCTTCTAACGCCATGTTGACATTATACACACAGAACCGCCCGCATACCACCGCTGCATCGGCTGCAAGAATCACACCGCATTGCTGCTATGTTTGACCGGTTGCGGGGAACAATCACCTATAAGAACCGTGTGGGAGGATTAAATATGCGCGTTGTGGTAACCGGTGATGTCCTTACTGAAGATGTTGTTCATGAGTTTAACGAGCATGACGTCGTAATCGATCGAAGGCCCGAATCGCTCACTGAGAACGAGCTTAGGGAAGCGATATGTGATGCGGACGGCTATATCCATGGCGGCAGTGAAACGGTGACTGAGCGCGTAATTGACGCCGCCGGAACGCTCAAGGCGATTATATTCTGGGGCGCTCATCCGGATGCGTTCTTTAGCAGAGGTGCGCTCGAGAGCATCGCCGAACAGGGTATCACGCTCGAGACGACCGGCACATGCGGCGGAGCCCCCGAAGATGCTGTCCGGCAGAGTGAAACCGCGTTCGAATTAATGATCCAGGTATTAAGCGAGCAATCAACCACGGCGTAAAGTGACATGCGGGCGGCTGTCCCAGCATACTCAAACTGCGTGGTATACTTGATATGCGGTAGCCCGCATAGTAATCGGTTTTTCTTATAGCTATTGCTACGATATAAATTAGCGGGGGAGATCACATGACGGATTCTGTTCAAGTTCTTGAAGAGTTGGTAAATGCGGCCGGCCCATCGGGTTTTGAGGGCGACGTGCGAGAGGTAATTAGACGCGAGCTTGAGCCGGTGGCACACATAGGAGTAGATAACCTCGGCAGCATCATTGCGCGCAAGCAGGGAGCAAGCGATAACCCGAAGATAATGCTCGCCGGCCATATGGACGAGGTTGGCTTGCTCGTCTCGCTTATCACGAAAGATGGCTATATCAAGTTCCAGCCGCTCGGCGGCTGGTGGGGCCAGGTCATGCTCTCACAGCGTGTGGTTGTCAAAGGCAGCAAAGGGGACGCACCGGGTGTCATTGGGTCTAAGCCCCCACATTTGCTCACGCTTAAAGAGCGGGAAAAGGTCGTCGAGATGAAAGATATGTTCATCGATATCGGTGCATCAAGCGATGAAGACGTCAAAGAGATGGGAATAAAGCCCGGCGACCCCATAGTCCCGGTGAGCCCGTTTACTAGGATGAAAAAAGCCAATATGCTCATGGGTAAAGCAATGGATGATAGGGTCGGTTGTGCGGTCTTCATCGAGATTATTAAGCGCTTAAACGGTATAGATCACCCCAATACCGTTTTTGGAGCCGGTACGGTTCAAGAAGAAGTCGGCTTGCGCGGTGCTAAAACCGCCGCAGATCTGGTTAACCCGGATGTCGCGTTTATTACCGAGGTATCGATTGCCGGAGACGTTCCCGGTGTGAATGAAAACGAGGCCCAGGCGAAGCTCGGTAAAGGGCCGGCTATTGTTGTACTTGACGGCAGTCTAATTCCGAATTTAAAACTGCGCGATTTAGTGGTTGAAGTCGCTGAGGAAAATAATATTCCATACCAGTTCCAGGCCGGGACGCGAGGGGGAACGGACGGCGGCCGGATACATCTGCACGGCACAGGTGTCCCCACGCTCGTAATAGGTGTCCCGACCAGGTATATACACAGTCACGTTAGCGTTATCGATTACAATGATTTAGAACATACTGTTGAGTTGCTAATCAAGACCATTCAGAAGCTCGACGTCAACACAGCGCGAGGCCTAAAGCCCTAATTAGTTTATAGAGAACGTTTTACGAGTAGAGTTTTTCTCGTAGCTTCATAAGCTCTTCGACTTCGTCTTTGTTGCGTATCTTAAGTAAATAGCAAAGTATGGAAGTTGGAGAGCCTTGAAGCACTCGTGATACTACGTTGTCGATAATCTCATTGGCAACAGCGGTTTGGCTCAGGGCAGGCGTATATGAATATGCCTTATACTTCCTGCTTTGGACGAGCAAGCCTTTTTGGGCAAGCGTATTCATGGCCGCCATGATTGTTGTGTACGGAACGTACCCTCGTTGCAGCAATTCCTCATGTACTTCGCGCACAGTAACGTTTTTCTCGCGCCATACAATTTGCATGACGTCGGCTTCAACCAAGCTGAGCCCATTGATCTCCGGTCGTTTTGCTTTCTTTGTTTTTTTCACTGCGGAACTCCCCTTTTAGTAACCCAGTGTTTTTATGGTCTTTGCATGATATTCCGTAGGTGCTAGTTGGTGAGAGCCCTAGCTCTACTAGAGATTAATACAGAAAAGTGGTGATTTCTTTATTATAGTACTGTAAAGTACAAGCGCAAGTAAAACTTACGGGTGAGGGGGTTAAAATAACCCCCTCACCCGATGCCATGCCGGAAGCCTTAAGACTTCGCTAGTTTGACAAGATCATCGCGCACGTAGTCAAGGTAAGCGAAGATTGTTTCTCGTATTCGGTTACACACGGGTTTGTTGATATCACCGTTTACCATAAGCGCCGAATAAGCACATCCACCACCGCAGAGAAGGGCAATATCACATGCCCTGCACTCATCTATGGTTAAGATCGTTCTGTTGCCCCACATGGCGGATGTTTTGGCGTTCATTTCCAATACAGGTATAAATTTTCCGATCGCAAAGGCCTCTCGACCTATACATTCAGTGCAGGCGTATATATAGCCATCGGGTCCGAATACCATGTTTTCGAGATTGTTAGCTTCGCAGTAATACGGCAACGGTAATTTGGGACGGCCCTCCTCGATCACTGCTCTGATATGTCTCAATGCTCTGAACATATTGAGCTTGTATGTTTCTTCAAGGCCTTGTTGGCCTTTAACTATAGAAAAGATCTGTTCAACAAGCTTGTCTTCGGGCATTGTGTGTGGGTACGCGCCGGTGCACGCATGGTCCTGGACGGGAGAGAGGTTGCACGTAAAGAGATCATTCTCAGGCCATTTACGTTCCACCATAAAGTCGAAAAGCTCAGGTAGAACATCTATGTTTTGAAAATCGATATTTACACGGGCTACCACTTTAATACCCGCGCTCAGCAGTAGTTCGATCGCCGAGCACACGGCGTCAAATGACCCGACATCGTTGGCGTTTTTTCGCCGCACATCGTGCATGCTTTTCGGCCCATCCAGTGTGACTTGTACCGCACGTAGTATATCCGCATACTCGCGTAGTAGATCGATAAACTGGTCCATATGCGTTCCGTTGGTCGTAATTGATACTTCTAGGGACCGGTACCGTGCCCCTTCGAGGACATCGCGAACAATATTGCTGGTTTTTGGAAGTAAAGGTTCCCCGCCAAAGAGCTGGACGAAATGTTCGTGATTTGCGTAGCGCTCACGTA
The DNA here is from genome assembly GCA_036504445.1 of Candidatus Aquicultor sp. NCBI lineage: Bacteria > Bacillati > Actinomycetota > Candidatus Aquicultoria > Candidatus Aquicultorales > Candidatus Aquicultoraceae > Candidatus Aquicultor > Candidatus Aquicultor sp. Next base: position 74,228 of record DASXVE010000024.1, on the reverse strand, counting down.
GTTCATCGATCGCGGCAAAAGCGCACGCCAAATCTTTATCACTCATAAAAAGCCGGTTGGTGGAGGGAAGCTCGCCTTCAAAGCAATACGTACACCGTAAATTGCAGCTGTACGTAGGACAAATCACAAACGAAAGCTGCCTCCCTCGTTGTTCATAGAGGTTAGCAATACGTTCGAACAGGGCCTGCTCAACATGGTCGCCGTCAACTAAATACCCGCGTTGTTGTAACTTTGCGACGATTTGCACATCGACATAGTGAGTATCGCTCGTGCCATATTTTGTTAAATAGTCGTATACATCTGAATTGACGATGTCGATTGCGCCCGTAATGGAATTGATAAGGAGAAACGAACCGCCGTTGATTTTGTAATACAGAATTCGGTTGCTTGTTTTCATACTTACCTCATCTGCTGCTCGTTCTTATCTACCACCAGAAGTAATTCTCGTATTACAAACACAGATAGAAACAGCAAAGCGGTCCGGGATCGTCATTTGCGACTATCTCCATTGAATCCCAGAGGACGGTATCGTCGTTAAGCGATTTCATAAGCCACCTCCCCTCACGTATGGCCGAGCACGAACTGTATTAAATCGTTTAACTGCAAATAGTATTGCTGAGCGTGTTGCAATGGTGTTGCTAACGAATCACTACAAACCAATTGAAAGCAAAAAACCCTATTGTGAGCTGGAGGTACACAAGCAAGAAGAACGCGAATCCCTTAAGTATTTTTGCAAGGAGTTTTGATTGTTTTGCAACTACGCGACCGGTAATATATTTTACTCTTTGCTCAAGTAATGATTTCTTATACAGGAAACCGCGTGTTAAAGCAGGGTTAAGCGAAGTTGTAGCCATACCGGCTTTTTGATAGAACAAGCCGACATCAATAAGCGTATTGGCAACCGCCTGAGGTGTGGAGCCGGTCGCAGCAAGAGCGATAGCATCGCACGCCTTTTCCTTCTCACGCTCAAGCAGCTTGTAGACGAAGTGGGCAATCGGATTAAAGTATAAGCAATCGCGTAGGATAAGCCCTATCCAACCCGTTAAGTTATCGTTTCTCTTAACGTGGCCGAGTTCGTGGGCAAGCATAATTTTCAGTTGCTCATCGGGGAATGTATTAAGCATTTCTTGTGATAACACAATCGTCGGGCGTTTATGCCCCACGCTAAAGGGGGCAAACTCGCACATATCAACAACAACCAGCTTGGGCTGCGCTACACCTATTGTATTTGCAAGTTCACCAAGCATCTCATACACGCGCGGATACTTAGTTTTGCTAAGCTCCGGACTCTGTTTGAACTTGTCGAAGAACAAGAACAACTGCATCCATCGAACGACCAAGAACAGCAACACGATAAGCAAAGCAATACCGGTCAATAATGCAAACAATGACGTGTCATAAGCTAACGCTTTAGTTTCTTTTACCGGTAATACGATAAGATTTAAGGGGTCAGGAAACCTAATGCTTCGCTGATAGAAACCGTGGTTCAGGTGTGTGGTCGACATCGTGAACGGATCTAACATGACGATGAACGGCTTCAACAGGGGCACAAAGAGAAAAAAGAATCGCGTCGCCGGGTTTTTTACCCGAAAGATTGTAAGGAGAAAAAATACGAGAAGGAGCATAGCGCCCGCATCGAGGATCGATTGGATACCTTGATTAAACAACAACGACTGGAAGTGTGACACGGCGCGCTCCTTTGCTCGTTCTATTCGCTTAGCTGTTTCTTAAGCTCTAAGAGCTTCTCAACATCATCCTCTTTCTTGAGTTTTAACAGATGCGAGATAAGCGGGGTGGAAGTACCGCCGAGGATTCTACTGACGACCGTATCGACGATGTTCTTAGCCATTGCATCTCTGGTGACTGCGGCCGAGTAGACATACGCCTTGCCGTCACGGTTTTGCTTGAGCAAACCTTTCTGGGCCATATTGTTCATGGCAGCCATGACGGTTGTATATGGAATGTAACCCTCCTCAAGCATGGTTTCGTGTACTTCGCGCACGGTAATCTTTTTGTGCTCCCAGACGATGTTCATCACATCTGCTTCAAGGGTGCTCAGGCCGTTAATGCCGAGCTTCTTGGAACGCTTTCTTGTCTTTGGTTCTCTCTCCACGTTGTTCTCCTCTCCAAACATAATAATGGTTAAAGTGTATTGATTTACCAGCAAATAGTCAACCTTTTGGGTACTCTTAACAAGTATTTAACAGTCACCGCGCTGTTTATCAATACATTCCTGAAGGACGATATCTCTATAGTAACACGGGTGTTACAAACTGTTAATCTAAATCTTTCAACAATAAAACAGACCCAGGCTTATTTGCGAACCGTTCGAGCACGTTTCTTGCAAGAGCACAAGGTACAGTTTAATATATGTTTATTACTAGTAACTTGTGTGCTGATTGATCGGCTGTAAAGGAGAATAACCATGCACGTATACAGATGTCGTATTTGCGGCGATCCATACGTAGGCGCTACTAAACCAAGCCACTGTCCTTTTTGTGGCGCGCCGGAGAATTATATAATCTTTGCCAAAGACTGGGGCGACAGCGATGCCCGCTTTACGATATCCGAGGTTTCGCGTGCGAATCTCGAGCATGCGTTGATGCTCGAGACGAACAACGCTCTGTTCTATCGCTGCGCGTTTGAGATATCCATGGGTGTCGAGTTGAGCGAGATGTTTAGAGCGCTGGCGAAAGTCGAAGCGGAGCATGCCTCGGTTATCCGCAAGATCCTCGATTTGGTGAAGCCGACTGAAGAAGAGGATACGCGGGGACGTTGCCAGGCGATCGATCCGGCAAACGTAAATGAAGCACACGATAGGGAAACTCGGGCCATTGGGTTCTACGAACGCGCCGCCGAGGTTGCCGTTGAGCCCCGGGTAAAAGAAGTCTTTGCCGCACTTGTTGAGGTAGAGAAGACCCACCTTGAGTTGATCGGTTCGGTTAAAAATACGTTTAACAGTCCGGTAATATAGAGGGTAAAAGAACTAATAGAATCGATAGCAACGGGCGCCGGAGTAGAAGCTGGCGCCCGGTCTTTTTTATACGACTTTAAACGGTTTTTGCCTGGTAGCGGTGGGGCGTATGAAACGGATGCGGTTACCGCCCTCGGCCTTCGCTTCATACATCGCTGTATCTACGAGGGTGAGTAGGTTTCGCGCGTCGAGGACGTGATGGTTTGTGTGCGGCACGATGCCGATACTGGCTTCAACATGTCTATCGTTGAGCTCTCGCAAGATGCGGTGGCCGACTTTAAGTGCCTGATGTTTGGTGGCGTCGGGCAGGATAATCGCAAACTCGTCGCCACCATACCTGAAGGCCAAATCGACTTTATCCCGGACGCATGACTGAACAACCCGGCCGACCATTTGCAGTATCTTGTCCCCGACGAGGTGACCGTCACGGTCGTTAATCATCTTGAATTTATCGATATCAAAAAGCAAGACAAAGAACGGCGAATCCTGGCGGCATGCCCTGACAATCGCTTCCTCAAGCTTACAGAAGAGGTGACGCTGGTTATACAGACCGGTCAAGCTATCGGTTATTGAGAGTTCTTCGAGCTCGCACGTGCGTTTCTTAACCTCTGCCTCGAGGTGCTCGGCATAATCCTGCGTTTTCTGTTGCAACGATATGATCTCCGAGAAAGCCCGGTAGCTCAGGCTGGTAACCAGAACGACGTAAATTGCGCCAAACAGCAATACCATACTGACGATAACTCGCTGGTTAATCAGGTCGAGATTCGCGAATAGCGTGTACTCAAAGAAAGCATATCCGAAGATGAAAAAGCCGATGAGCAGGCTCATTACTCTCCAGTAGCGTCCAAAGAACCTCTCTGGAATCAGATCGGTGCATCGCTTACATCTGTATGCCGCATATAGCAATATGAAAATACTGATTGCTACAATAATCTCTATCACGACGAAATCCTTTTACGTGCGCTCATTGCCCTCGTATACTCAGAATCCTCGAGCTGGTTCTTCTCGTTAATAGACATGATTTCACCGCTATCTATAAGCTCAATAAAGTGCTTAATAACCTCCGGGTCGAATTGCGTGCCCGCGTTATCCATAAGTTCATTGCGGGCAGACAGCGTTGTCCGGGCTCTACGATATGGGCGGCATGAAGTTATCGCATCAAACGTATCGGCAACGGCAAGAATTCGTGATTCAAGCGGTATCTCATCGGCTTGCAGACCATCAGCATACCCGCTACCATCGTAGCGCTCGTGGTGGTGTAAAATTATGCGGGCGATATCCTTGAGCGCGGGTACGTGCTCAAGGATCTGAAACGCAATAAACGGATGCTGTTTAATGCGTTCATACTCGTCACTTGTCAGGCGCTCGGGTTTGTTCAAGATTTCTTCATTAACCCCGATCTTGCCGATATCGTGCAAGAGCGCCGCCGTCTCGAGATCTTTAATTCTGCTTGCCGAAAGCCTCATTTTGCGCGCGATTGCGGTGGCGTAGTTCGCCACGTTTTCCGAGTGTCCCCTCGTATAGCTATCTTTTGCCTCAATTGCTTGCACAAAGGCCTTGACCGTATCGATGTATAAACACTCAAGCTCGTTAAAGAGGTAATTGTTATACATCGCCGTCGAAGCCTGGCCGCTGATAGTCGAGAGCAATTGCAGGTCGTTATAGCTGAAGTTCTTATGAGAGAGCGACAGTACGCCAATGAGACCGAAGAGACGGCCGTTATACTGTAGCGGGGTGAAGATTCCCGACCGAATCGGCCCGAGGTCGAAATGCCGTTTCTTGTATCGTTCATCGAAGAGCACCGGCTCTTTTGTCGTGATAATCTGCTTTGCGATACCGCTGTTGCTTGAGCCGATACAATGCCTTAAATCTTTATCTATGTTTTCCGCGGCGCCGACGGAGAGCTTGTGCGTCTTATCGTTATAGAGCAGCACGATACCGGCGTTCGCACCTGATATTTGCATGGCGAAGTCAAGCGCAAAATGTGATATTTTATTGGGTTGCAAAAGAGAACTCAGCGCCTCGCCCGAGCGATATAACGTGCTGAAATCCATAGCCGAGTGCTTGGTGGATTCGAACAGCAGTACGTTTTCGATACCGATAGCAATTTGGTTGCACAAGCGTTCGATAAACCCGATATCGTCACCGTTCAATTTATCATTCTTCGTGTAGCCGAGATTGATCGTACCGATAACCCGGTTTTTCGTGATGAGCGGGACGCTTACATGTGCTACGCAGTCCGGAGCCACAGCCCTAAAGTCGGCAAGCTCTGCGTGTGCATTAAAATCGGTCTCTATAACCGGTTTTAACGTAAGCAGCGCTTTGCCGAAGAGCGGCTCATAGGACGCAACCGATTGTTCTGAAATCAGTGTTTTATCGATACCCGAAGTCGCGTTAATCCGCAGCTTGATATTATGGAATACGTCGCACTCGATGCATTCAGCGATTTTATCCTCAAAGCTGTCACTGGTAGAGTTCCGGCAATGGGTGCGGTTGAGCGTCCAGCACTCGAGGTTTACTGATTTATATGCCGGGCAACTGGTTTTGTCACAGGATTCAAGCTCCCAGCAGTGTGAAAGTGAGGCGTCGTCAATAAGGGCAATCGTTACGTAGCGCGCATCGCAGGCAGATGATAACGTTTGCGTTGCGCGGTCGAGCATCTCATCCATACCGGTGCTTGAGCTGAGTATCTCGGCTATCTCGATGTATGCTTTGATTTCTTCAATTTTCTGCTCGGTTTGCTCGTTTGCTCTCGCCAGCATGCCTTCCTGTACGCCGACCTTGTTTTTCAGTAAGCCGTTGATCTGTGTCATGCTTTGCTCGGAAGACTGAATTGTACTTGCCAGCGAGTTAAATGCTTCGACAAGCTGTGCGAATTCACGCGGAAGAGCTGCTTCAATGCGTTTATTCCTGTTGCCTTCGGCGAATTCCCGGGTGGCATTGCTTAGCTCACGGGCTACTCCTCGCACATGGCGCATTAATCCGTAGTTTGAGCCGATTCCTATAAGCACTAAGAGCATGGTCGAGATTCCGAGGATAAACCCATATGTTTGGAATTGGTCCTTGGCCTCTCCTTCGTGCTTCCTTGCTTCACCTGAAGCCATCTGTGCGGTTTTTGAGAGATGCAGCGAAGTATTATAGAGTAACACATCGATTTTGCTTTTCAAGAGACGCCTAGCTTTTTCATCGTTTTCATCAGAGGCATCTTTAAGCTCTAATAGCGAGGTGCGAAGTCGTTGAAAGTCCTTTTGAACAAGGGTAAAGGATCTTCTGCATTCTGGACAGTCGCTGCTTGCGGTGAGGTCGATTACGTCTTGTCGAACGACGGTGAGGTCGGTGAGGAGACCGTAAAATATGCCTATACCCGGGGCATCAAAGAAGCGGTCTATCTTGCCATCGAGTGCCTGGAATGCGGCTGTTTCGTGTTGGATTTTCGCTACTTTCGCCAACCCGGTTACGACTTTTTCCGCGTTTAGCTCGTATTGGTAACGTGCGACAGCACCGAATAAGCCAGTCGTGATGATGAGAACGGCTATTATGACGCCTATTATCGTTGTTCTTGCTCTTATAGATATAGTTTTCAACCTAAGTGCTGTCCTTAGTATGATTGCTCGTACTAGGTTGTATCGGCATTTAGCAGAAAGGGTTTAGCCTGCATTTCATAGGAAATTCGTAAGTTTTCAACGATATCTTCATACCTTCTTCACAAGTACTATGTAGACTAGTAGTTGTGGGTTTGTCCGTAGCCCAAAGCGCATTGTGATCGAAATGGCCCCGAGTTACGTTGGTTATTCCAGCAAGCCCTAGACCCGGGGCCATTTCCTTCTTCAGTGTATTATAGTGTTTGCCGAAATGTACTATAGTAGTCTTGAGACCGTATATTTATGGATTTCGAAACATATTGGCGGACAGAAGGTGTAGCGATAGATGAAAAAACAGACCATTTTGGTGGTCGACGACGAAAAACAGATTGTCGAGCTTATCTCGGCGTATCTTGAGCGTGAGGGTTACCAGGTAATAAGCGCATATGATGGACGCGCTGCTTTGGAGCTGGCCGAGCGAGAAAAACCGGATTTGATTTTGCTCGACTTAATGCTGCCCGAGGTCAATGGATTTGAGGTATGCAGGCTTATTCGCAACGGTTCTCATGTGCCGATTATCATGTTGACCGCCCGGGATGAGGAAACAGATAAAGTGCTCTGCCTCGAAGTCGGAGCCGATGATTATATCACCAAACCGTTTAGCCCGCGCGAGGTGCTTGCCAGAGTGAGGGCCGTTCTGAGACGAAGCGTTCCCGAGCCGTCAAGTGCCGATCACCTGCAAATAGGGAAGCTCGAGATTGATTTGGCCAAACACGAAGTCACAAAAGAAGACGAGACGCTTCAACTTACACCAACAGAGTTCAAAATACTTGAAGCGATGGCCAAGAGCCCGGGCCGCGTATTCACACGGCTGCAGCTTATGGACTACGTGCAAGGTTATTCGTTTGAAGGCTACGAGCGCACAATCGATGCGCATATAAAAAACCTGCGTCAAAAAATCGAAGATAACCCGAAACAGCCGCTTTATATCGTGACTGTGTTTGGCGTTGGTTACCGGATGGAGGAAGGCGGCCATGCGTAGTCTGTCCGCCAAACTTACGATTATCTTTACGGCGATAGCGCTGGCGTCCATAACAGCCGTTTCGCTCATTATTAATTGGGCGATCGGGCGGCAGTTTAGCGCGTATCTCGGATACGGTCAGATGGAAGGTCCCGGCGAAATGCTAGTACCCCCAAGCCCCGGTCGTATGCTACTTCATCATGTGCTCGGCCCACTTGAGCAATCATTTTTGCAATCAGTGAATAAATGGATCTGGTTTGCCGGCTTACTTGCCGCGATAATTGCGGCGGTTATCGGGCTTTTATTTGCAAAGAGGATTACCGCTCCGCTTGCGGACCTGGCAAATGCCGCAAAGAAAATATCGCACGGCGATCTCGCACACCGCGTTACCATAAAAACCGACGATGAGATCGGTGATGTCGCAAAGTCGTTTAATTCTATGGCCAAGAGCATTGAGAAAAATAATGAACTCAGACAGCGTTTGCTCGCCGATATCGTGCACGAGATAAAAACCCCGCTCACCGTGGTGCGCGGCAACCTCGAAGCCATGCTTGACGGGGTAATCGAGCCGACACCGAAGAAGATTGCGGCGTTGCATACCGAAACACTGCTGCTCTCACGGCTGCTCGACGACCTTCGCGACATGTCGCTTGCCGAGGCCGGGCAGCTCAAGCTCGAGATGAAGCGAGAGAACATCGGCTACGTGATCAGCCAAGTAGTCGAGATGTTTAAGCCCCGCTCCACAGAAGAGCATAAACATCTCGAGCTCGATTTACATGAAGATCTGCCTGTAGTTATGATCGACCGCGACCGGATCAGCCAGGTGCTTTATAACTTGATCGGGAATGCGTTCCAGTACACGACCGAGGGCGATACGATCAAGATACGGGCCACACTCGATACGACGCTTGCCGGTGGAGTCGATAACCCGACAATTCTGGTTGTCGTAGAAGACACCGGGGCCGGTATCGCTGAGAGCGATTTGCCCTATGTATTCGATCATTTTTACCGTGTCGATCAGTCGCGGGCACGGGTAAGCGGCGGTTCTGGAATCGGTTTGGCAATTGTAAAACACCTTGTCGAGGCACATGGTGGGCAAGTCTGGGCTAAAAGCGAGTTCGGTCGGGGAAGCACGTTTTACTTTGCACTGCCTACACCGGAAGCGGCCGGCGCAGATCATTCTGCGCCAAGCGTAAAACACGCCGTATAACGCTCCATCTCTCCCAAAAAAACCGGTATATTATGTATGCAGACACAAACACCAATGATTTGCTGAGCTTTTAATTCTCTTTGACGCAGGCTTAAGCAATAGGATTTACAGCAATTGGAGTAGCAATGTCATCTTCAGCAAGGAACACAGTTCAGCGCAAGGGCCTTCGCACATTCTTCGGGTTTCTGTTTACCGCATCTTGTATCATCACGCTTTTCTCTTATAGCGCGTATCTTTCAACATCGCTTGATACGGTTGAGCGCATCGGCGTGGCGGTATCACGCGGAACCGCCGACATTCAATCGCTGGCCGATCTCTACTATCCTGAGTTTGTTAAGCTTGCCGGCAGCGATCCCGAAGCCGAGCTTGTGCTGCCCGGACTCGGCTTGAGCCTCGGCGTAAAAGCAAAAGAAATCAACAATGTTTCCAGAGATAAAGCCGGCGATTTTGTAGCGGGCGCAATCATCAGGCGTATCTATAATGAAGGATTTTCCAACGTATACAATCTATCATCGTTGAGCGGTGCCGAGCAGAACAGCATTCAAAGCCTTGCCGGTATCGTCGATTCATTTGTGAACAAGCAATTTAACAGCAACATGCGTCTTATGTTTATTATCTCGGTGATTTTAGGACTCGTTTTTGCCGTACCGTTTTTCCTCATGAGCCCGGGCTTTAGAAAGTTTACCGGTTTTGGCACCGCTTTCATAATTGCCGGTCTACCCAGCACAATCCTCTGGTTTGTGCAGTCGCGCCTCGTAGCGGGTTTGGGGGCCGGGGATACGGCATCCGGGCTTTTAGATAGCGCTCTTGTACCTCTTATGGCCCACATGCGTGTACTGTATATATCCGTTTTGCTTTTGGGTGCGGTCTTGTATTTCGCCGGCATGTCAGGTATTTTTTTAACTAAGAGGCGAGCAAGCCTCACCACGAAGAGCACAGAGTAGCCAACTTGCTCGCAATGCGTCATGGTTTAGATGGCTACCACGTAACGTCAAGAAAGCGCAGCTTAAAACAATATTTGCAGTACGAATCGGAGCAACATGAGCGGTCACAGCCACGACGACGGTCACAGCGAAAAGAAACACAAGAAAAAAAGCATAGCCGACCGAATAAAGGCTTCTTCGCTTGCAATTATCGCGCTCACTATTGGGTTTTTGCAGGCGGCCTCTACATTTTACCTGCGTGAAATCTATAGTTTAAAGACGCTTATGCCGACGTCACCGCTCGGCAAAGCAGATATTTTGTTCAGTAAAAGCGATCTCCTCGTTTTAAATAAGCCGACGGCGGCGCGTATTATCATCGATTCGAATATCCTGCAGGCCGAACAGGCACGGCAGCTGGCGATCATTGCACTAGTTATCGCTATCGTCTATTTCGCGGGAAAGAACAACAAAGAGCGCGCATCGCTCTTTCTCTTTGTCGGAGGTCTTGCCGCCTTATCATCGGTAGTATTCCAATTCATGCTGCTTCACTGGCCTACGTCATTGCTTGCAAAAGACGTCATCGTGCTATTCCCCATGCCGGTAATCGTTCCAATCTACATACCGCTTCTCTTAAGCGCATTGGCGCTTGTCGGGGGCACATACCTCGTATTCAAAAAAGGCTAATTCCGGTTACCTTTCCGCATTTCGGGGAACTATTGTTTGCCGGTAAGCATTACCCTACCAACACGCTCTTTTAACCTTTATAATATGAGCTATGCTGGAACCGGAATTGTGCTACACACGATCATCGGGCACTATAGTTTGGAGGCATCATGGGCGCGCGCGTTAAATTCGTATACAGCGATAGGTTTGCGGGGTACGATTTCTCACCCACGCATCCCATGCAGCCGATTCGCCTCAAGCTTACCTACGATCTACTTAAAGATTACGGCGTGTTCGATGGCCCTAAGCTGCAAGTGGTGGAAGGCCGGGAAGCGAGCGATGACGAGCTCATGCTTATTCACTCGCCCGAGTATGTCGATGCGATCAGACGTATAAGCGAAACCGGCGAAGAGAGTATGGATACCTATGAATACGGCATCGGCTACGGCGACAATCCCGCGTTTAAAGGGATACACGAGTCATCGAGTTTGATTGCCGGCAGCTCCATCGTCGCGGTCGACCTGGTGATGAGCGGTGAGGCCGACCATGCGATCAATATCGCGGGGGGTCTGCACCACGCTATGCGCGACAGGGCGTCGGGTTTTTGCATCTACAACGATTGCGCCATGGCGGCCGAGCATGCGGCTAAGGCTTACGGCGCGCGCGTAGCCTACCTGGATATCGACGCCCACCACGGCGATGGCGTGCAGGTTGCGTTTTACGACCGCTCCGATGTCCTTACGATTTCGCTCCATGAAGACGGCAAGTTTCTATTCCCCGGTACCGGGTTTGTTAATGAGGTCGGCACCGGCGAGGGAGAGGGTTACTCGGTTAACTGTCCGCTCGAACCCGGCACGTACGATAGGCTCTACATCGCAGCTTTTAAGCAAATCGTCCCGCAGATTATCCGGGCATTTAAACCCGACCTTATCATTTCGGAAAACGGCTGCGATACCCATTACACCGATCCGCTTGCCGGCTTAAGCCTTACTACGGATGCGTATGAGTATCTATACGCCATGATTCATCATCTTGCCCATGAGGTATGCGATGGTAGGCTCGTCGCTCTCGGCGGCGGCGGTTATCAGGCGTTTCAGGTAGTGCCCCGGGCGTGGGCATTGCTCTCGGCCGGTTTGGCCGATATTCATCTGGATGATTACACGCCGGTGTCGTGGCAGTCGGTATGTTCCAAGAGCGCCATGGCTGCGTGCCCCGTCAAACTTCGCGATAAGACGCTGCTGACGCTCGGGCATCCCGATTCGCTAGAGCGCAGGGTTTCCGGTGTCGTGCAGAAAGTGCATGAAAAAGTATTCCCCTATTTCGGTCTCTCGAAGGATGCCGTTTCTTAATTGACAAAACCGCCGCAACGCAATACTCTTTTGAGCATGGGTAAATACTCTATGCATGTTGAAAAAGACTACTTACGCTTCAGTGCCGCGCATTTTCTTATCTTTGGTGAGAAGTGCGAGCGCCTTCACGGGCACAACTATGCTGTCTCAGTGTACCTGGAAGGGGAGCTCGACGAGGATATCGGCTATATCTTCGATTTCATCGCGCTCAAAGAATTTGCCGAGCACCACTGCAACGCGCTCGATCATAAGACAATCATTCCGGCGAAGAATAAAAACGTAACCATAAACGAGAAGGATACTTTTATCGAAGTTATGTTCAGGGATAAAAAATTCTCGTTGCCGGAAGCTGACGTCTTAATCCTGCCGATCATGAATTGTACCGCAGAGCTTCTGGCCTGTTACCTGTGCCAGAAGATTAAAGCCGACCTCGAAGACACCGATGTCGAAAACGTAACGCTGATTCGCGTCGGCGTCGAGGAATCACCCGGTCAAGCGGCATATTATACCGAAGAGATAAGCACTTAGAACCTGCGCAATATATTAGCACAAGCACCCTCACTTACATTCAACCACCGTCCTGTTGTATCGTTAAATAACCCATAGATTGGAAGTATGGCCGGTAAAGTAAGCCCAAGTGAAACCGTTACTTGCTAGAATTTCACGGGTAGATACGCGTAAGAGGTGTGGAATGTGTAGATTGTTCGCGGTAAGCGCGGATTGCCCGGTCAATATCGAATACCCGATTCTTGAAGGCCCGAAGCCGTTTATATGACTTTCCCTCAAACACCAGGATGGTTGGGGAGTCAGTTATGTTGACGAAGACATGCCCGGTGAAGAGCGCCCGATAACCGTGAAAGCGCCCGGTCCGGCTATCGGCGATGAAGTGTTCTTCAACCTCATTAAAGGTTTGATTACCCGCCTTATCATCGTCCACCTGCGCGAGGCCAAGCTCGGTGAAAAAACGATTGAAAACACGCATCCGTTTGCAGCGGACGGCTGGGTTTTCGCGCATAACGGCACCATAGAGCGATATCAGGAGATGGAAAAAGAGCTGCCCGGTGTTACGTTTAAGGGGCAGACCGATTCCGAGCGCTACTTTCACTTCGCCTTGAAACATATACGAGAAAAAGGCGGCGTCAGGGAAGGTATTATCTCCGCGATCGATTGGATCAAAGCTCACGGTCTTGAAGGCGGGCGAAATTTTCTTATGTCCGACGGACGGTCGCTTTACGCCTATCGATGCGGGCGCGACCTGCACTATACGGTTCGCGAAGTGCTACCGTGTGAGGGCGTAGATGTTCTCAGTATAGACGAGGGCGGTACCCGCCCGGATAGCAAACCGGTTCGCGTCGTAGTGGTCGCCTCGGAGACGCTGACCGATGACAACTGGGTTGAGCTTCCCGAAGACAGCCTGCTCATAGTCGATGAGCACCTCAGAATTTCGGTCGAGTGCTTAAGCCGCGCCGAGTCGCAATGTTGTTAAGCGCGGCGAATGGCTTCCAGTCGAAGCACCCGAAGGCCCGGAGAACTTTGGCCAAGGTTCTAGACCCCGAACATATTTTCGTATATTCTAGTGCTAAGCAACCGGCTGACCAATGGAGTAGCTATGGATTTATTTGCAGCAGTTTTACTTGCACTCGTTATCATATTAATCGTAGCGGTCGTGCTGCTTGCGTTTAAAAAGCACGTTCCAACCGACGCCTCCGTGCTTCGAGACACCCTCGAGCGGCAGAATTTGCTGATGCAAGATGTAAAATCGCGCTTGGAGTTCGGTGGGCACAACCAGGATATCCTTCGAGAAGAAATCCAAAAAACCCAAATTGCGGTGCATGGTTTAAAAGCGGAATACGACGCGCGCAAGCACCTCGAAGAAGAAAGCCGCCAAGTGGTTAAGCGGCTTGAAAACGTTATCGTGGGCAGTTATTCCAAAGGGCACGCAGGCGAAAATATCCTTAACGAGATATTTAAGCTCTTCCCCCGTGAGATGATCGCCTACAACTTCCCGGTAAACGGTAAAGTGGTTGAATTCGGGCTGGTGCTGTCCGATCGCAAGGTGCTGCCGATCGACTCGAAGTGGCCCGCCACAAGTTTGCTCATTGCGATGGAAGAAGAAACGGACGAAAAAGTAAAGCTCGGGCTGGCCGACCAGGTCGAAAGGGAAGTCGCCAGGCGTATTCGGGAGGTATGCCAGTACATCGACCCCGACGTCACCTCGCCGTGGGCGATTGCCGCGGTTCCCGATTCGGTGTTTTCGATCTGCAAGCGGGCCTATCTGGATGCATATAAGCGGCAGGTAATTCTGATGTCATACAGCATGACCGTCCCCTACATCCTGACGTTCTATAGCCTTCACCTGCAGTATTCACGCTCGGTCGATATGGAGAATTTACAGGCGCACCTTATCACCATCGGGCGCCAGCTCGATGAAATGGAGCAAATCCTTGAGAATAAGCTGGCCCGCGCCAACACCATGATCACCAATGCGTACGGTGAATACAAGCAGCTCATTTCGCGGATTCGCGCTTCGACCGCGTATCTGCAGGCGGCCGAAGCCGCCGATGACGCCCAGGTTCAACCGCAACTCGAAGAGGCGGGTAAGTAGTTAAGTGCGCTCCTTAAAATGCCGATTATGTAGGTAGGCTTTTAATTAAGGAGCACACGTGGGGAAACGTCATAACCATGCGCATACACATGCGCATACACACGAGCAAAACAACGATCACAACTTCAGGTATCCCAACCCCGAGCTTGTCGCCGGCCAGTGGCTCGATAACGCATCCCACGATCTCGAGGTTGCGGACACGCTCTTTATAGCCGGGCACTACAGTTGGGCGGCGTTTGCCTGCCAGCAAGCTCTGGAGAAGCTCTTAAAAGCCGGATACGTAAGATCGCGTCACAAAATTCCACCGCATGTCCACAAGCTTGAACGCCTGGTAGCGATCATGAAGCTTGATCCGCCCGAAGAATTCATTGATGATATCCTTGAGCTCGACCAGTGCTACACGTCGACAAGGTATCCAGGCTACAAGAACACGATGTGTGCGTTAAGCCAAGAGGAAGCGCGCGACTACCTCTACAAAGCGACAAAGGCATACCGATGGCTAGAACAAGAACTGATATTATAAAAACGATAAACCGCTTCATTTTGGAAGCCAAGAACCGGTTCGATATTGAGAAGGTTGTCCTTTACGGATCACAGATAACCGGCGATGTCGACGAGTGGAGCGATATCGATATCGCCGTAATATCGGACGATTTCGAAGGTATCGATTTGCGCCAGCGCCTCATGCTTCTCAATAAGATCGCCTGGGAACAGCAGGTTACAGAGATAGATGCGCTCGGCTACACGCAAGCCGAGTACGCGGCGGAAAGCCCGCTTAGTTTTTCCAGTGAGATCAAAGAAAACGGCATTGTCGTGTACGAGAAAAGGTAGCCTCTTCCCCAGATACGCCTCCCAGATTTGCTACGTTTAAGATGCATATCCCAGGGTATCCCGAAAGTAGCACCTAAACGGGAGGTATTTTTATGGTTTCTACATCGAAAATTTCACAGTTTTTGGAAGGTATTGCATTTCCTGCAAATAAGCAGGATATTCTTAGTTATGCACAAGATCAGGGCGCACCGCAGGACGTATTAGGAGCGCTCAGGCAACTTCCGGACAGCAAATACTTCAGCATGGCGGGAGTACAGGAAGCGGTATGTGAATACTGTCGAGCCGCATAGCACGAGTGAGTGTTTCGCAAGCACTGGGTTTCCTTTATAATTATAAGCTTAGTACTCGCATAAGCGCCGTTCTTGTGCTAAGTAGCGTACCAGGTCTTTAAATATGCGTTCGTGCAGTAATTTAAGGTTCGCCTGCTTATTTTGTGGTAAATCTGGGAATATATACAAAGCGCGTCTCTTATGCAATGCTCGTTAGTTGCCTACATGTTGAACCATGGAGTATTCTGATATTTGCGCGCTGATGCTCGAGAAAGGGGATGGCAATTTGGAGGTACAAGTGTTGCCCGGCCGCATTCCTATTATTGATGTTAATGGAGAGATCGATCATTATGTTGTTCCTGAATTAGAGAGCAAGATAATGGCCTTTATAGATGAGGGAAACCGGTCGATAATCCTGGACTTTTCAGATGTAAGCTACATCGATAGCGCGGGCGTCGCCCTAATAATTTTGAGTATTCAGAAAAGCAGTCCCATGGGTGGAAAAGTTGGGCTGGTTGTTACAAATAAAAACGTGCTACGGATTCTAGAGATAGTCGGCATAACCAAGTTGGCCGAAGCTTTTTCTTTGTACTCCAGCGTGGACGAAGCCTTAGCAGATATGACGGGAGAGCGTAGCCTTGGAGAATGACATAAGAGGCAACGAGGGGACAACCGAAAAAATCCATAGGAAACTCGATATGCAAAGCCATCGCAAAAACCTTGCCGTTATTCGAGAAGAAGTCGAAGACATTGCGCGTGGCTGCGGTTTTACCGATAACGACATCTATCAAATGAAAGTCGCTGTCAGCGAGGCTGCTGCAAATGCTATCGAGCACGGGTCGCCGCTTGGCAATAAGAGCAAAATCCATGTCACCGTTGATTGCGATGCGGAGAAAATCGTCATCGAAATTGCCGATGAAGGCGTATTCAAAGCCCGCTTGCCGGTAACCGACGGACGCCCAAGCCACCGCGGCAGGGGCATCTTCCTCATGACCGCGCTCATGGACCAGGTCAGCATCACCGAGCACCAGGAAGGCACGGTCGTGCGCCTGGTAAAATTCAAAGAATCCAGCAAAGAACCCGATCTCTCAGCGTTCTTGGCGTAAGCACGACCAAAGGATTATGAGCCCCGTACTCTCCCAATTATCACGTATGCGTAATCACCCCGCTTTCTTATTCGTGATTATTGATATTGTCGATGCTTGGGAATAGTTATTCTAAAGGTTGCCATGAATACGCTCTTGATGCGTAAGCTAGGAAGCGCACCACACTTGATTCTAAGTGCGAGTTTTGATAGAGTGAATATCTGGTTTTGAGATAATTTCATAAAACTGGGCCCTTAGCTCAGCTGGTCAGAGCAGGGGACTCATAATCCCTTGGTCGTAGGTTCGAATCCTACAGGGCCCACAACTATAACACCTGGTAGTAAGCTTATATGCTTGCTACCTTTCTTCTTTTACGGGGCTTCGTGGTAGCGCTATGGTAGCAAAAATCTCGTCAAGCTTTTTAGCGGTACCCTTTTCACTCTCCGGGAGGACGTGGGCGTAGATGCGGAGCGTAATGGAGGGGTCGGCATGGCCTAAAAGCTTACTCACTTCTTGAATAGGAACGCCAGCATTGAGTAGTGCTGAAGCATAGGAGTGGCGCATATCGTGGGGTGTAATGCGGTGTATCCCCGCTCGATCTAATGCGGGGAAGAAATAGCGCCGTGTGAAATTCTGATAGTTTAAGTGGTTGCCCTTCGTGTTTGTAAAGACTAAATTGTCCTTATTCTCCTTGATGTGTTGCCGCTGCCAGGATAGGTGTTTTAAGAGCAGGACAACCGTATCTGATGGTATGGGGATAGTGCGTCGCGATTTCGTGCTCTTAGGTTCATAGAATGTACCGTTTATGCGCACGCCGGTTAATATCGCCAAATTCGCAATCGAGCGCACACCCTTAGAGTTTTTAAATATGGTGCGCCGAAACGATTTTAAGAACCTCCCCGATGAGGCGATTGACAAGCTCGCCCGCGCCACTATGGGTTCGCTTATCGGGGCCGGGGTCTATCTATACGCAAAGCAGGGGTTAATTACCGGAAGCGGCCCGACGGATAAGGCACAGCGCGACCAGATGTACCGTCGTGGGTGGCAGCCGTACAGCGTTAAAATCGGCGATACCTATTATTCATACCAGCGCCTTGAGCCGCTTGGGAGCGTAATAGGGCTTGCCGCCGATTACGCTGAGCTTTCCGAGACGATGGACGAAAACGATATTGCCTCAATAGCCGGTAAGGTGTCGCTTTCAATTAGTAGAAACTTAATCAGTAAAACCTTTATGAAGGGACTCTATGATCTCTTAAACGCTATCGCCGACCCGGTGCAGTATGCTGAGAATTGGACGGAATCTCTCGTTGGAACAACTGTGGCAAGCATCGTTAGTTGGGCGGCAAAGCTCAAAGACCCGACGCTTAGAAACCCCCAAGGGGCGGCAGAGGCGATTAAAGCGCACATCCCCGGCATGTCAAGCTCAGTACTGCCGAAGGTTGACGTTTGGGGTAGGCAGATTAAGACGCAAGGAAGCGCCGTGTTTCGGGCGCTCTCGCCATCAAAAGCGACGCGTGTTGTAGACGATGCGGTTGAAAATGAAATCGCAGAACTTGGGCTAGTCGTTCACCAACCGGGAAAAACCATAGCGGGCGTTAGTCTGGACAAGGGACAATACTATGGCTACCAGGTGTTAAGCGGCAAGCTCGCAAAGCAAAGGCTTGATAAATTAGTCGCAGCAGACGACTACAGAGCGGCCTCCGTCATTGAAAAAGAGAGCATGATTCAACAGACCATTACTAAGGCGCGCCAAGAAGTCGGATATGCCGCACTTTTACCTAAACTACCTGGCGGCAACTCGATTATAACTATGAACACGCAGGTGCGCGAGCTCAAAGCAGAGGCAAAGAAGCGCGACTATAAGTTGACGCGAGATGATTCTACGGCGCTTCGTGAATGGTATTTAGGCGAAATCGATGCGACGCTTAAGCAAGAGGTTATACCATCCGCTAAGGGAAAATCAAAGGCGGGATGGGAGCGCTTCTACGAGGTATGGTCGCAATTACAGCAGATTATGGTTGAAAATGATGCTGCCTGGGACTCCGAGAAGATGGCAAAAGTACGGGCATGGTACAACGACGAGGTACGCGTCACTAAAGCGGACAACCCGGAGTTTGCAAAAGAGTTTGAGCGCTATCCGGCGGCGGCATGGGCTAAGTATTAAAACAGGGCTTTTAGTATTTGCAGTACGCCAAGCCAGATAGCGTCATACACCAGCTCAACGATAAAGCCGCCAAACACTAAAAAAACGATACCTAAGACTATTTCTCCGATAAGCTTCACGTTAGACCTCTTTTTGAACAGCTTATCACTATTTTAAGGAGATTATACTAAAAATGACACGACCGGTCAGTAACGCGCCGCAAGTCGGGGCCACAGCGCAAAAACAACAGAAATCGTATTACTTCCCCGTGACGGGAAACGCCAAGTATTCAGACGACTACGGCAATGCCCGTGTCGGGCACACCCACCAAGGCAATGACGTGTTCTCGGCAGAGGGCACCCCGGTCGTTGCGGTTACCTCAGGTCGGATTTATGCAAGATGGTACGGCGATTCCAAGGGAACCATCGGCTGGCGGGTCTGGCTTATCGGTGACGACGGCAAATCGTATTTGTACGGGCACCTGCAAGAAAATTCCATTGTGGTTAACTCGGGCGCGAGGGTGAACGAGGGGGAGATGCTTGCCCGTGTCGGCAAAACCGGCAACGCGAAAACGACCCCGGCGCACGTTCATTTCGAGGTCTACGATGGCACGCCGGACAACAAAAAGAAGCGCTATAACCCGTTTACCTGGTACAAGCAGGTTGCTGCGGTAAAACTACAGGATGTCGGCACTCCCAAAGGTTACATCGGAAACTATGCGACGCTTGAGCGCGAGCGCGGCAAAGAGGCCACAGCGGATGTAGCGGCGTATAATATAAAACTCAACCAGCTCGGCTATAAAGGGCCGAGTGACAATGAGTTTATCGCGTATGCGCTACTTAACGGTATCTCAGCCAATACCCTTGCGCAAACCAGCGGACAGGGGCTTACAGCATCAGAGCGATTAACCCTGGCAAACCAGCGCCATGACTTTGAAACCAACATCAAGGCGACGTATAAGGATATGCTCGGGCGCGAACCGGATGCCAAGCAACTCAATTCATACTTGACGAAGTTCGATACCACGATGGGAACGGACATCAACCTCGACGATGTAAAACTCTTAGTCACAAACTCCAAAGAATATCAGCAAAAGGTAACGCAAGAGAGCACGCCGCAAATCTTACAGTTTTACCAGGAGTACACCGGACTTGCCGATGCCTCTAAAACACCGGGGTTTACCTATGTTATGGGTAAAATCGCGCACGGCGAGTGGGATACCAAGCAGGCGCAAAACTTCATCATGCAATCCCCGCAGGCTACCAACTACGCCAAGTCACAGCTCGGCCAGCAATTTGATAATTTAGCGAAAGAACAGTTGGGGTTGGCGACGGTGAGCGAGGCGAATAGAGCGTTTGCCGTAAACAAGATGCAGCAAGGATGGCAGCAGCGGCAAATGACCGAGTATTTCCGCTCGCTTGACGACTTTAAGAACCGTTATCCCGGCATCCGCGACGACGAATCTATCGATGGGTGGGATGCCAGAGTTGCAAAGTTAAACGCGGCTTCGCATGAGTATCGGGGCGTCTCCTTCGACCCCTGGAACAATGCAGATGACCTGCGAGCGCTAACCGGAGGTGGATCCAGTGGCGGAAACAAGGCTTAGAGATTGGGTGGCGGCCGCAGGGCGAGCGTTTAGTTATGATGAGGCCCGCAACACCATCATCATTGATGGGTCCGAGTATGCGGTAAAAGACATCGCTACGGGCAAGTACCCGTTCTTAAAGTATAACGCGGGCGGCTATGTTACCGTCGTCGACCCGGCGGCTTTTGGCAAATCGATTACCGAGAACTCACCGGGCAAACTTGAGATGAGCCCGCAGCCGACCAGCGACGACAACATCATTAAAAACTGGGAAGTAGCGGCAAACATTCGCCAGGACCCGCAAAAGTACCACAAGCTCTTTGCCGATTTTAATATGGGGTACACCGGCGATATAGCGGATAAGCTCTACCGAAACGCCGAAGGGACAGAAAGTTTGTGGCGGCAAATCAACGACATGGAGCGGCTGCAAGGGTTCGCCGACGTTCACAAGTTCTACAACCCGGATACCCCATTTACGCTTGAGACGGCCAAGCAGTATGAAAATACCTATTCCAACCCGCAGGGAGTGCAGAACTTCTTTAACGCACGCGACAAGCTAGCGGCCCACGGCGTTGAGATTAAAGACTTATTCAACTGGGGCGGGATAAGCGTAAACGACGAGACGCTCATGAACATGTTCCAAGGCAAGACCGGCGCTGAATCGTTGCAGAAGCAATGGGATGATTTAGTCAAAATGCGAGAGGGGGCCACCCGTGAAGAAAAAGCGCGTCCGCAAACCATATTTGACGAGTCCGGGCTAAGAACACCGGGCTTTTCCAAGTCCTACATTTAAGCGTCCACCTTGCATGACGATAAACTGTAAGCGCATATGAAAGCACCCATGAGGGTGCTTTTTTAATTCCCTTAATTTTAAAAGGAGAGATTAACCGTGGCAGAAGAAACCACAACCACCGTCCAGACGGGCGAGGAAGAAACCACAACCACCCCAACCGGTGAAGAAACACAAACCATCGATACTTCGGCGCTGGCTGATGAAATTCTCTTAAGCGTCACCAAGCCGGAAGGATTAACAAGCGAGAGCGACGACGATGACGATGAGGATGATTACACGTCGGAGCCGGACGAAGATGACGAGAAAGTTGAAATCAGCAAGGCGGAGCTGGCGCGTTTACTTAAAAACGAGCGTACCGCCAAGAAGCATATGACCGGACAAGCGCTTAAGAGCATTAAGAAAGAATACCCGGACGCCGACCATGAACGCCTAGTGGCACTTGCCAAAGACGGGGCCAATAAAGAGCGCCTCTTTGTTGAGGCCAGGCGCGACCAGACAGCGTTTAACCGGGCGGCGCAGCGATTCGCCGGATCCGCTAAGCCGGTCATAGAAGCCGCCGTTAAAAAGGCGACCGAAGAAATATACGCACAAAACGGCCAGCCGCATATCGATGTCGTTACCGGCAACAGCAAACTCGCCCAGCTTGAGGCCGAACTAGCAGACGCCAGGACCAAGGGCACGACCGTGCAGGCCGTTGCAATCAAGAGACAGATTCACGAGCTGCAGCAAAAGCAGCGAACATAAGGAGTGAGATTACATGCCTATTAATATTTCCGCACCTTCAACAGTGTGGAATAACGTTAACTACGCCGGGGAGCTTTTCACCGCCGATGAGACAAACACGCCGTTTCTGAGTATGATCGGCGGGCTGACCGGTGGCGGGCTTGAAACGCACAACTTCGAGTTCCCGACAGACAGCCAGTACGACTTCCCGACGGCGGCGCAACCGGCGATTACGGAAACGGCGAGCCTGACCGCGCCGACCGCGATTAGTTTTTTGCGCAACCAGAGCAAAAACGTCACGCAGATTTTCCATGAGAAAGTCTCAATAAGCTATGCGCGCCTCTCGAACCAGTCCCGCATGAGCGGCATCAACACCGTCGAGCAAGAAAACAACGTACCCAACGAAAAAGATTTCCAAATTGCCCGTGCGCTTGAGCATATCGCTCGCGACGCCGAGTACACCTGCCTTAACGGTGCGTACCAGATCGCAACGAGTGCGGCTGTGGCGAATAAGACCCGCGGCCTAATCGAGCTTTGTACGGTGAACACGGTCAATGCTTCAAGTGCGACGCTTACCAAGGCGCTCATGGATTCATTGCTCCTTGTGATGTACACCAACGGCGCTATATTCAAGAATTGCGTCATTTGGTGCAACGGCTTCCAGAAGCAGAAAATCTCGGACGTTTACGGCTACGCGCCGGACCATCGCACCATCGGCGGCGTGAACATCCAGACCATCGAAACCGACTTCGGCCCGCTCGGTATTAAGCTTAACCGCTTCATGCCTGCAGGCACCGTTTTGGTCGCCGAGATGAGCGTCTGCACCCCGGTGTTCCAGCCGGTACCGGATAAAGGCAATTTCTTCTATGAGGAACTTTCAAAGAGCGGCGCGGCTGAGGAAGGCCAGATATTCGGCCAATTCGGACTGGCCCACGGCCCGGCATACCTGCACGGGAGCCTGACGTCTCTTGCAACATCGTAAGTAATACTCAAGTACAAAATGGCGGAGGGGTGTAACAACCCCTCCGTACTTGAAAGGATAATCACATGGCAACATATTCAGGATATGATTTCACCCGCATAAAGCGGGTCGTCGTCAGGACGTTATTTAAAACGATTTTCGATGTGACGAGCGGACACAACCACGACGGCACCAACTCGAAGGCCGTAACGGTCGGCACTGTAGCGGATGACGCTATTACGACCGCCAAGATTAACGCGCTTGCGGTAACGGAAGCCAAACTTGCAGCCGGTGCAGTAACCACTGTCAAGATAACTGATGCAAACGTGACCCTTGCAAAACTCGCCGCAAGCGCGAAGGCAAAAACGTATCGCTACCAGGTTGAGGATTTAGCCGCAGGAGCGGACATCGCGGCTCGCTGTATTCTGTCGGCGCCGACTGGTATTGATATTACCCTTACGAGTGCAAAGATTATCCCACAAGGGGCTGCGGCAGGCGTTGATGACGCCAATACGAGCGTGTGGGCGTTGACCGATGGAACCAACACCATCGTAACCGACACCTATGACACCGCACCGGGGTTCCCAGCAGCAAATGCAGTTACGTCGCTCGGGACGCTTGATAGCACTTACAAAGTACTATCGGCAGGAGAAAAGCTATATCTGACCGTAACTAATGGCGCTACGGCTAACCTGCCCGGTGTAATTATAGAAATCACCTATACCGAGGCGGACGCGGCATAACCAATATAGAGGAGCCTTAACCGGCTCCTCTATCTACCTTTTACTTTTTAGAAAAGCGAGGAATTTATATGAGATTTTATTCAAAAAACCCGTCTCAGTGCGTGTGGGACAAAGAGAAGGGTGCAATGCTGTGCAAATTCGAGAACGGTATATACCGCAGCGAAGATGAACGAACGATTGCAATTCTTACAAGCCTTGGTTACGACAAACGCCCTGTGGCGCCACAACCTGAATTTATATGCCCGCTGTGCGGGCTCGACTGCGCAACCCCGGAAAAGCTCGCCCGGCACCTCATGAAGGGCTGCGAGGCCGAAGGCGCACCCAAGGAGATGTACGTAAAGGTAGCGCCTACTCCAAACGTCGCCGATCCCAACGAGGAGCGCGCCGACGAAGCTAAAGAGCCGGTGGTCAAAGAAATCGACGCGTCCGGCTACATCAATATGAGTTACAAAGATCTGCAAGATGCAGCTAAAGCGAGGGGCATTAACCCCTTCGGCATGAAAACGGAAACAATCATCGAAGCGCTGAAGTCATTCGGCAAGAGCCAGCAGTAAGGAGCGAGTATGCCCACGTTTGGCGTAGACTTTGATATCGAAATAGGGGGAGTGCTGTTTCGTAGCGCGACCAGCCCAAACTTGCCCAAAGACATCATCGCCGAGGAAACAGTCGCGCCGAAAATCACGACAGCGGCCAACCGGGGCATCCAGGACTTTAACGAACTTACCGCGCGGGTTTATTCCGCATGGCAAGAGGGCATGGGTCAGGATATATATAGAACCGATGCCCCATTTAGCCCGAACAGGTTCAACACCTCAAGCGGTATCAATATCAGTGATGCGGGGAAAATCAGCTTAATCGCCGACAATACGCTAAAGCAAGCGATAACTGGAGTTACCACGTCCGATAATCCTTTCTGGTCGCATATAAGCGTAGCCCGTATCCACAGGGACACTATCTGGATTTGTTATAAGAAATCAAGTGATAGTAAGTGGTATATCGGAAAATACGATACAAGCGCCGGGACGTATTCCGAAGCGCTCGCACCGGAGAACGGGGGTTACAACGCGACAGATATTTGCTTTATCGGGTCGGTGCCGTATATAACCACAGACGCAGGAGTATATAAAGGTGCGATCAACTTTAATATTTCAAGCTACACGATTGTAAATAACACGACAGGGGGGTATCGCATGGTCGCGTGGGAGGGCGACTTATACCTTGTAAGTAGTTCCCCAGAGTTTACTAAAGTTACGACCAGCGGCACCGCTACCAGCCTAAAAACAAATATGACCGGCTACTATTTTATCGATATCACCCTGCACCAGAACCAACCTATTGTGCTGGCAAGCACGTATTCTGACGACGAATGTTTATTGTACGCATATGACGGCTCCACTACGTCACTGTTCGCACGGCTCCCAAAAGGTTTTGTCGGGCGGAGCATCACCGGCTATATGGGTGTGTTGTATGTGTGCGGCAGCATCGGGGGGCACCCGTGCGTACTGGCGTTTGTCGCCGCTATCGGGCCTACGCAGCTGTTCTATGATGACGATATAAGCGGTTTTGTTCGCAGATGCGACGGCTATTTAGATAACGTATATTTTGCGATACAGGGCTACGGCGGCATAAGTAAAGAAACTACAGTATCAGGACAGTCCGCCGGTTATGTCAGCGCAGTGCTGGTAAAGAACGGAGTAAAGCATGTCGTTATAGTTGATAGCGGCATTTACGGTGAGAGCACTAATAAGGTAGCCTCGGGCTATCTCACATCCGGTATGGACTACTACGACATGCCGACGCAAGACAAGGTGTACACCACCGCAAAGCTTTTGACCGAGCCGCTGCCCGTCGGTTCTTCTGTCCGCGTTTACTACCGGCTTGATTCTGATTTGTCTTTTACCGAGCTTTCCGCCGTTGATCGGCACGACGATACCAATGCGACTTCGAAAACCTACAACCTCGTTGGCGGAAGCGGGGATTATTTAATAGGCAAAGGCATTGAATTTAAGGTGGAACTGTACCGAGCCACAGACACTACCGTTTCCCCGATAGTGACCTCTTTGGGGTATTTCTTCGCGCCGAAACTGCCGCTTAAGCACACATTTAAAGTGGCGCTTGCCTCGCATGATTACGCGGATACGCTTATTAAAGGGCAGAAGGACACCCGAACCGGGGGGCAGATAATAGCGGCGCTAGAGGCGGTATTAGTCTACCCTACCTTTACGTATAGGGATAGTAATTATTCCAATACTGCAAGTACGGTTCGCCTGACCAAGAAGCTCTACCGCGAAATCGTATCCGACAAAGGCAAGCAGAAGTTTATCTATCTTGAACTCAAAGAGATATAGCAGCATACATATCTTGATGATTAACCAGCACCTATTGGGTGCGTTTTTATTTGGAGGGGCACATGGCAGACTTTACAATTGAGCATCATCTTGAAGGCCAATACGAGATGGTCAAAGCCTACTACGAGGGTGCAAGCAGACACTTCTACGCTATGATGCTTAGCTCCGCTTACGGCAAGAGCACAACGGCAAACGGCACCGTCTCCAGCATATCGGGCAATGAGCTTGACCCGGCAGTCGTGGGCAACTGGTACACCAAGGGCGGGATGCTGCTCTCAAACATGACCGTTGACAAATACAACAATCGAGTCCGAGCCGTGCTGCCCGCTTTTGCGTTTAATAACGCCACGTTTAGCAACATGCGCTATATCGTAGTCGTCGAGGCGCGAGGCGTCGCAACGGGCGGATTTCCTTACGACCCTGGTTTGTCGATTGTTCATGGTATACTCGACTACCAGGAGAAAAAAGCTGATAGCGGGCTTGCCTGGGGCGTTGTCTTTAGCAGCGACGGTTACTACAATTTAGGCGTGAGCGCCTCAACAGACAGAAAGCCCACGCTTTCTCTTGCTAATTTCTCAATCACCGGTATTACCCAGGGTGGCTACCTTGCTAAATACGTCGGCGCGGCAAGCGTAACCGATCCCGACAATGCCGGGGCCAGCATCTATTTTGAGATGTGCCAGGGTAGTACCTCCAACCCGGCTAATATTGTCGGCGACGGAGCAGGAACCACGCTCTTTACCGGTACTGAAATTAATTCGACCGGTAGCGGTGTATTCATCGTCAAAGCGAACAGCGCGGGGCAGGTAACGGTATCTTTACGCGCCATATCCGCTGAATCCGGCGCGGGTGCGTATATAACGAAAACCATCACCATCCCCGCCAACCAGCCGCCGACCGTTCCCACCGGTCTGTATGATTACAATAAGACTATCAACAGCTGCGCGATTGGTTTTACCGGCTCAAGCGATATCGACGGCTATGTCAGAACGTATCGGCTTTACAGCAATTCGGTTAATGACGCGAGCACGGCTACGCAATACCTTGCAAACACCGGGGGGACGCTAGGCTCGCCGCCGTCGACCGTATTTAACGTATCTGCTCAAACGCCAGGCTCCACTGTATATTTCTGGGTTACTGCAGTTGATGATACTGACAATGAGAGCGTAAAGTCAGCTGTTTTAGTTATTAATTTCCCAACCAATATGCCCCCTAGTGTTGTCCCGGCAAATATCTTGATTGCATCGGCATCCGCTACGACGCCGGGCACGGTCGATAGCGTCAATATCAAAATAGGAGCGATATCGAACGCCGATATTCTAAAGACAATCCGTATCGGGTTCTTTAAGAATACTGAACTGTTAGACAAAGACGCGGCTTACGCGACTGCGCTATCCGAGGGCAGAGCATTTGAGCTTGTTGTCGGCGTTGGCGATGCGGCAATTACTGCGATTCAAGGTGGCTCCGGCTACACTAAGACCGCTCTTGGGCTCATCCACGATACGACCTATACGCCAAGCGCCAAGATTGAGGAAACGAAATCCGAAGGAGGAACACAGTGGGGAAATTGGGTACCGGCTGCTGCAACTATCGCTTACATATCTCCGACAGAGACGTTGGCAAGTGTCATGGTTAACTCGCCGACCGCAGTAACTATCCAGGGCACAATCAGCAACCCGGACGGCCCGAACGTAACCAAGTTAAAGTCATCTATTGGTGCTGCTACGATAGCAGATAACGACCCGACTAACATAGGCTGCATCCAACAGGAATTTACCGGCCTTAATATCGCTAACGGTGGAAGTTTTACCATCCAGGCGACCGGGTTGACGATATCAGGAGTCAACCAGTATAAGGCGTGGGTGGATGGGCTCGATACTATTGCAGGTTATGGAGCGTGGACACCAACGCCGATCACCTTTGCCCACACCGCACCGACCGCCCCGGTTTTAGGTACGCCGACAGTAGGCTCAACAACGCTACAAGTCGCCGTAACAACGGCTACGACGCTCTCAGATAGTGCGACGCTCTCGGCATATAACTGGTATAAGCGCGAAACCGGGCAAAGTATCTGGGTATCAGATGGAACTGGATCTGCTCCGCATACGTTTAGCGGCCTTACCAATGGAGCGAGTTATGACCTGTGCTGTGAGGCGGTTGATAATTATAGTGCTATAAGTGCTAAGAGCACCGCAGTTGTTGCGACCCCCGGCGTTGAAACGCTGGATGCTAACTATTGGGCGGCGGGAACGCGTGGGGCCAACGGAGTAATAGGCCCGACTAGCGGCAGCGGCTACAGAGAGCGTGCGGTAAAATTCACCTGTGGTAAGACCGGGAAACTAAGCAAGGTTGACATTCCTGTTTACTACTACCAGGGAACCGCCGCTAATTTGGTAGCAGAGATACGCGCTGATAGCTCCGGCACTCCCGGACCGGTTATCGGTAGCGGAACGACTATACCCTCATTTACCAGCCCCATAGACGAAGCTGGCGGGATATCTTCACCGCGAACCGCCGTTATCTCGGGGGCCAGCGTTACCAACGGACAAGTGTATTGGGTGTCGCTGCGGGTGCCAAGCGGTGACACGTTTTATGGGTGGGTGAACAACATTGGCACCGCAGTGGGGGTGAACTATACCCGCACAACAACCAATGGATCGTGGGCAGAGGATGCGGCACAAGACCCCTTGCTCTTTAAAACCTATGTTACGGGTTAGCATGAAGCAATACTATCGCTTGAGCACTTCGCGGTAATACATCTTAATTGTTGGATTGTGGCCAGGGCAAGAGGCGTCGCAAAGGCCGTGATTGACCACTGCTGAGAAGTGAGGGCTATCTTGTGGATACGTGCAAGCAGGAACGCCCGGAGATTCGGGGCCATAGTCGTGTTCGATATAGTGCGAGCACACGTCAACCTCGTAATCACCAAAAAAAGTGTTCAGTAAGGCGGTAAGGCCAGAGGTGACGATACACAATAGCTTGTTCATAGAACGATTATAGCATATGTACAACAAGGGATAACACCATGTCTACCTATCTTGGCATACTAGAGAAATACCAGAATAATGAGCGGGTTATTGCCGGTTTTGTTGGTAATTCGGTAGGCTGTGGATACTATGCAAATAATTGGGACTATCTTGTTGAAAAGCTCAATATGCAGCTTACAACGGCAAGCAGGATTGATACGCGAGTGCAGAGCATGGCGATACAGCTGAGGGCAATGCTTAAAGCGAAAAACGCCCAAAGCGACCTCTACAACCTCTCTGGTGATGGGTGGTGTACTGAGGACCATTTAGGCAGGGGTACGCATGGAGTCATAGAAGGCATCCCCACTATAACGGCGCTTGCCGCCATGAACCCCAAACCCGATATTGTTTTTATCGCTCTCAACATCAACGACCTAAACCATCGCATCGGTCTTGGAGCGGGGCACATCAATTGGACTATGTATTGTGCTAATACGCGAACCATGGTACAGCAATGCTTAGATAATGGCATGGTTCCGGTTCTCGTTAAAGAGGGCAACGTAACTATGGGAACCGCTGATGGGAAGTCCTACGCCGACTATATCGCGGAATACGACGTGGTTGCGGATGAATTTGCGGTACAAGGGATAGGGCTTCTTGATACCTACACGTCAACGCTTACCGCAAGCGGCATTATGTATGATAGTTTGCACCGTAATCAGGCAGGTCACTATTTAGGCTTTGCCGATTACGAGGAATGGTTCAACCAACCGTTAGCGCTTGGGTTCACCGCACCAACCGTCACCAAAGTCGGCGAAACCCTGCAATTCGACTGTGATATCGCAAATTTCATCAGCCTCACCGACACTATGGTATTTCAGTATAAGGTGGGTGCGGGGGCATGGCTGCCGATGGCGACAGCGCAACTCGTAAGCGGCAGAACATACCGATCAAGTGTGCCCTACGCAGTGGCGGTCGATGATGTGAGCTTTAAGGCGCGGGCAACACGTGGGGCTACTTCGTATGAGTCTAAAGTAGCCGTGTATCCGGTTGGAACGGTCGGTAATGTAATTGTTCCGAGCATAGTAGGGCTTGCCCCGAACATCACTTTTGGCGGTGCAGGCGAAGCGAACGTACACGCACTAACGTTTTCCTCAAATATCACGCATGGCGAAACCGGCTATGCGTCCGCTCACTCGTTGCCATTCAGCGGGACGGTGAGCGTGGGTGCGAGTGCGCGGCTATCGGCATACTCAACCGCTTTTGAAATCCCTGAGGCGCTCTACCAGGGCGGGCTTTATTCTATCAAACCCTCTGTCGCAGCAGCAGGACAGGAAATAGATGCCGCAGAAACAGCGATGAAAAGAGCGGAGGCCGCAGAGATACCTATCGGTATTTCGCTAAATCGCGCAGCATTGCCGGGCGTAATAGGGGCACCGGGCGGCATGATTCGCGCCATACCCGGCAGCATGGATACCAGTAGAGCCGCCCTGGATGATTCCGCACCGAAGCAGAGCCAGCCAAAAAGTACGGGGCTCAGACGTGCGAACCCTCGCAAGCTTAATTAAGGAGATGCGAACATGACGATTACCGCGCAAGATATATTCGACATTATGGCAGACCAGCTCGACAACTACCCGCGCTACGGGCAAGGAAGCTGGACGGCAGACGGCGTTAAAACGGTCTACGGGCTCTTAACGCCTATCGTGCCATCATCCGATGTGGTCAAAGTAGCGACGGTTACGAAAACCAGGGGCACGCAATATACGATTGACGACACGACCGGAGAGATAACTTTTACGACGGGTAATGTCCCGACCAACGGACAAGCCATAACGTGCGATTGCTCAACGCTTCGTTTTTCTCACGCGGCGATGCTTCGCGGCAT
The DNA here is from genome assembly GCA_036504445.1 of Candidatus Aquicultor sp. NCBI lineage: Bacteria > Bacillati > Actinomycetota > Candidatus Aquicultoria > Candidatus Aquicultorales > Candidatus Aquicultoraceae > Candidatus Aquicultor > Candidatus Aquicultor sp. The sequence goes on along the minus strand of DASXVE010000024.1, from coordinate 43,567 downwards.
CAAAAACGCCCTATCTCCCTACTATTATGAAACTATCGATAAAACTCTGTCGGCTACGTCCGGCGCCGACAGCGTGGGCGTATCTACCCTCGGGGCGCTTAGGATTACGTTCGTCGAGTTTAACGTCGGAACAGCAACGGAACCGGTATGGAAACCCGCTAGGTGGTGGAAACCAGATACGGCGCACAACCCGCGAACGCTCTTCTTTAAGTACAAATTTGCAAGCGCTATACCGCTTCGCATCAAACACACGGTAGCTTTCTCAACGTCCGGGCTTACCACGGCATCGAGCACACTTAGCACCGCTTTCCCGACGGAACCAGCGGCTATCGAAGTGCTCGCGCTTTCTGCGGCGTACTCCTGCGCAAGCGGCGCCAGGTACAAAAGAATCGCCGATTCCGGTTTCCCTGAGGTTGCCGACGACATGGCGGTTAAACCACCGGACTACCGCACGCTTGCAAACGATATCTACGCGATATTCGAAAAGAAGGAACAAAACATTATTCATCTACTCAAGCCTCCGGTGACGCGCCAGCCGCGCATCGGGTAAAGGGGGTTACTGTGAAACGGTTTGCAAAGCCCATCCATGAGCTTGTCCCTGCGCCGCACAACACGAGCCAAGAGAGGCTTGCTATAGGCGAGCTTCGCAAGAAAATCAGCGGGGTTAAAGCCGACGTGGAAAAAGTGAAAGCGTCGCAAGGGATTGAGAAAAAATAAACCTACGCGGCTATAACGGATGTTTTTATTTTAAGGGAGGCGGTATGGCAGAAATGGCAGAGCGGATCGCAACGCTCGAAGCAGAATCGGAACAAAATAAGAATTATCACGTAAAACTCAATGGGAGCCTGGATAAGATATGGACAAAGCTTGATGAGATCACAAATGTGACGCTGAAGAGGTACTCACCCATTACGACGATCACATGGGCGGCGCTCTGCTCGCTGTGCAGCGCTTTGATAGTCTATATCGTGACGCATTAGGCCATAGGAAACCATTACCACGTGCTAAAAAGTGGCTTAAAAAGGCTCTCATAGCTTCATAAATAGGCATTAATTAACCGCTTAGCCAGCGGTTTTTTTATTTGGAGGTGATAACGTGAAATACGCAGTCACGGAGCGTCTCATCCACCACAACCGCGGCCATAAGCCGTTAAAGCCAGTCGGATTGGTCGTCCACTCGACGGTAACACCCGGAGCGACCGATGAGGCAGAGCAACTGTATTTCGACAAAGCGGAGCGCGGTGCTTCGGCGCACTACTTCGCCGACTGGGACTCAATTACGCGCTGTATTCCTGAAAACGAGCGCGCCTGGCACGCCGGCCCCACGGCTAACGCCAAGTTCCTCTCAATAGAGATGTGCGAACCGTCGGGTTACGACCCTGTGAAGTTCGCCCTGGTGTGGGGCCGAGCGGTCTGGTTTGTAGCCGATTGCTGCCTGCGCTACGGATGGGGAGCAGACCACATCTTAAGCCACGATGCGGTCTCCAAGAAGTGGCACGAAACCAACCATACGGATCCCATCGGCTACTTCGTAAAGTACGGGCATACATGGGCTAACTTCGTCGGGGCGGTCTCGCGCACGATGTCGAGTCTACGGGTAGAGCGCTCGAAACAGACTCCAATACAAAAGGTGGTGACGAAGTTGGGAACGATTTTCAAGGACCTCGATGATAACGATTACAGTGCCGAGGCATTCAAGACGCTTAAGAACTTAGGTATCTTTCACGGAGACGCAAAGGGTAATGTTCACCCGGATGACCCCATCAAGCGCAAAGACCTCGCTATTGTGATTCACAACCTACTCAAACTAGAAAAGCGCGTTTAGGAGATAGGCATATGTTCGAAATAAAAGTGCCAGCCCCGGCTCTTCGAGGGTTTTCTCGCAAAGCGGCTGGCTACGAGATCTCGCTCATGAGCACCGAGACTGTTCGGACCACTCTCTTTGGCGAAAGGCTCATCCTGGCACACACCGAGGACAAGCCGGAGGCGATGCTCAAAGCCACCTACTGGGCGCTTGCAAACGCCTGGCGCGTAGTATGGAAACAACGCTTCTCATTAGATGAATCATTCTTGTTAATCAAACCGCAAATAAAGGAAATGATCGCATGTTAACGCTATCTGCAAATGTAACGTATATGGCACTCACAATTTTCTTAATTACTGCAGTTCTTAAGAATAGCGTACTTAAGAGAACCGACTCATCATTTTTGGCGTTATGTGTCGCCATCGTATTAACACCTGTCGCTATGGCAAGTGGTTATCTTACGATGGATTTTAAGTCGGTCTTAGATATGATAGTTGCTCTATTTGGCGCCAAGTTTAGTCAGGATGCTATCGTAAAGCCTATTAAGGATTTGTTGAAGTCGAGCTGATATGATGGAGCTCATCGAGGAATTGGCTGACTTCGTAATATTTCGTAGAAAGTATCGTGTGCAAAGAAATTGCGAGCTTTCTTCTCGTTCCCTAACCATGCATCTTCATATATTATTGATACAGACGAGGATAGGTTTCAGCTTGCACCTTAGGTCTGTTTCCAAACCGATGGTGGTGATTATTCGAACTCGTTCATCGACCAAAGAAGGAGCAGTATGGCAACCGCAGAACAATTAAAGACATTAATTAGATCGCATTTCAGCGATCAACCTGAAAGGTTTTATACGGTCGCTCTGCAAGTTGCTGCTCATGAGGCTAAGCAGGGGCATTCAGCCCTTGCTAATGATATTCGAGAAATCGTAGACAGTGAGCGGAAAAAAAGCAGTTCTCGCGTTGTTCCTTTTCCGCAAGACTTAAAAGGCTTAGTGCTTATCGACAGGCCGCAGGTCTCTAAAAGCGAGCTTGTAATTCCTGCTGTGCTGCAGGAACGGATTCAACAAGTGATTCATGAGTATCGCCAACAAGAAAAGCTCAAGCACCACGGGCTCTCACACCGGCGCAAGTTATTGTTGATCGGCCCTCCCGGAACAGGGAAAACCATGACTGCGCGCGTTTTGGCGAATGAACTGCACTTAACCTTAAATACCATCCAGGTAGACCGACTTGTGACGAAATTCATGGGTGAGACCAGCGCAAAGCTGCGCCAAATCTTTCATCTTATAGAGCAAGCGCACGGCATCTATCTATTTGATGAATTCGATGCCATCGGCGGCGAACGTTCGATGGACAACGACGTCGGCGAGATGCGTCGAGTGCTGAACTCATTTCTGCAATTTATTGAGCAAGATACGTCCGAGAGTATAATAATTGCAGCCACGAATAATCCGGGATTGTTGGATCAGGCTTTGTTTCGTCGTTTCGACGATGTTCTCTATTATGAGGCTCCTGATAAGGATGCGCGAAAGCGGTTGATCAAAAATGTGCTCGGAACCTTTAAGGAGAGCCGGTTCGCTTGGAAGCCGGTTATCGAAAGCAGCGAGGGTTTAAGTCACGCAGAAATCGATCTGGCCTGTCGCGATGCCATTAAGCAAGCAATTTTGGGAGATGTCGATAAAGTAAGCTCGGCGATACTGCTCAAGGCTTTACAAAATAGACAAATCGCGCGAAGGGGATTGCGAGGTAGCTCCTAATGCCGCAGACAAATCTTTCGCATATCAAACTTGAAGATCCGCCGTCACGGTTGGGGTTTACGAGTGTAACGCAAATGGGTGCGAAAAAACGCATACCTGGGCGCGGCAATCGACAAGGGCACGCCGACTTTTTACGGGAGCGCCTTAGTCAAGCTTGGGAAGAGGCGGAAAACGAGTTCGTCGTCACTCATGCGGATCGAGAGGGGATTTACCTTGAATTTCGGGGTGCACCCGGATATGATTTGGTGACCAAAAGCCTTGAGGACATGCGGTCGAAGAAAGCCAGGCTATGCAACGTCAGAATCGAGGAAGAACTAGTAAGAAATGACGAGACCGGTGAAGACGAGTATTTGCGCGTAATCTATGCAACCGTTTTTATAGCAAACGATAAGCGACAGGATTTCTTCAAAAAGCTCGAGCAATATGCAAACGAGGAGAGCAAATCGGGTAAACCGCGGAATGCCGATCTCGTTAACAGTATAGAAGATCTGCGTAAGGCCTTGCTCGTCGAATCGTTCTGGCAAGACGATAATGATTTAATGCCCGGTGAAGAGCCGGAGTGGTGTGAAGTCTGGCTTAGCAGCGATAGCGATGAAGCCATTCGACGGTTCGAAGAATTGCTCGTGCAACAGCAGGTAAATTCAAAAACAGGTTCTATAAAGTTCCCGGAACGTGCGGTTAAACTCGTGCATGTGAACCGCCGCCAGCTTGAGGACTTGACACGATACTCGGATGAGATAGCCGAGTATCGCAAGGCAAAGGACACCGCGGCTTTCTGGGATGAGCTACCGAATCTGGAGCAAGCAGAGTGGGTCGAAGATTTTAGCGAGCGTCTGCATGTAGACGGTGAAGCCAATACTTCTGTTTGCATGATCGATACAGGCGTTAATACAGGCCATCCTATGCTATCGCCTCTGCTCGATGGTAATGATTGTCATTGCTATGATTCGGCATGGGGTACACATGATCACGAGGGTCACGGCACTCTGATGGCAGGCATTTCCGGTTACGGCAACATTGCGGAACTTCTTTCCGGCAGTGAACCCATTATCGTTAACCATGTGCTTGAGTCCGTGAAGATGCTCCCGCCGCAAGGACAGAATGAGCCGAAGCTTTGGGGCGATATTAATGCTCAGTGCGTATATTTAGCTGAAATCAGGGCCCCAGAACGCAAACGCATCAATTGTATGGCAATCACTGCTGAAGATACACGTGATCGGGGGAGGCCGTCTTCGTGGTCGGGCGAGTTGGATCAACTCACATCAGGTGTAGACGATGGCGTAAAACGGCTAATGGTAGTAAGCGCCGGCAACATCACCGATTTTAATCAAGTAGCGAATTACCCCGAAAACCAAATTACCGATTCCATCCATGATCCGGCCCAATCATGGAACGTGCTTACTGTTGGTGCCTACACGCAATTAGATACGATTACTGATCCTACATTAAATGGTTATACTGTAATAGCCCGAAGAAACCAGCTTTCGCCTTTTACAACAACGTCTCTAACATGGAATGATAGATGGCCTATCAAGCCGGAGATTGTCATGGAGGGCGGCAACATGGCGGTCGATGACGGCAACTTCGCGACGGAATGTGCGGATCTTTCTTTGCTGTCCACACATTACCAGCCGCAATCTCGGCTACTCGATTGCTTTAATATGACGAGTGCGGCGACGGCGCAAGCCGCCCACCTCGCCGCCAAGATTCAAGCCCGCTATCCCGATTATTGGCCGGAGACGATTCGCGCGCTTATGGTGCATTCCGCCGAATGGCCGGATGAACTCAAAAGGCAATTCGTGCAGAACGATACGAAAACCGAACTCAAGAACTTGCTGCGTATTTGCGGATACGGTGTTCCGAACGAAGAGGCCGCGCTGTATAGCGCATCAAACTCGCTGACGCTGATAGCACAGGCGGAAATCAAACCGTTTGAAGTTCAAGGAGGCAGGGGGAAGACGTGCGATATGCATCTCTACGATTTACCTTGGCCGCGTGAGGTGCTGTTGGGATTGCATGATACGCAGGTTGAAATGCGCATAACACTCTCCTACTTTATAGAACCGGGCCCCGGCGAAATCGGTTGGAAAGACAGGTATCGGTATGCTTCGCACGCCTTACGATTCGACATCAACTCACCGTATGAAACGGAAGACCAGTTCGTCCAGAGAATTAATGCCGCTGCACGCGATGAGGATGAAGGGCATCCCGGAACAGCCAGTGCGTCGGATCATTGGGTTATTGGGCAGGCCCGTGATAAAGGCTCAATTCATTCCGATATTTGGAGAGGGTCGGCGGCAGAGCTTGCGGAATCTCACTTTATCGCAGTATCTCCGAGAATCGGTTGGTGGCGAGAGCGGAAACACCTCGGCAAGTTTGACAACAGAACGCGTTACGCCTTAGTCGTAACAATAAGAACTCCGGAACAAGAAATAGATGTTTACACTCCTGTTGCTCAACAGGTCGGCTTAATCGTTCCGATAACAACACAACGCAACGGAAGATAGATCGGCATAATCCTCAGGAGTTAGTCCACAAGCGAGCGTAGTAATCCAACACTAGACGTGATATCCCGAAGTACATCTTAATCTGAAGCGTAATTGACATATCGGTTGCCTGAGCGGTTTGCAATTAAATATGCGGCAAACTACGGTGAAAAGTGTCTCGCTGCTAATCATTATTTTCTTATGCGAGTTAAGCGCCAGTCTAATTGCAGTCAAAAACGATTTAATATATGCAAATGCTCTTATGGACAAAACGATATAAACATGCTAGAAACTTAGAAGAGGGGATGTTCGTGTTGCTATAGGACGCCTCCATGGGAATAATGAAGTAAGGTGACATATAGACTCTTAAGTCGTTGGCTCGGCGCACTAAAACGACTAAAATGGTAACCAACCCGGAGAAATGAAAGCATGGCACAGGCAAAAGCAGCGGACCGAGCAATTATCGATAACGAGACGATTTTTAACGCGAGGATAAATAATCAGCTCGCGCCGTTTACTCCGCGACCGAAGCTCATCGACCTCTTCGCGGGAGCGGGCGGTATGACGCTTGGCTTTACGGAGCTTCTCGGGCACTTCTTCGAGCCGGCCTGGGCTAACGATATTAATAAATATGCTGCCAATACCTACAACATGAACTTCGGTAATCACTGTGTCTATGGCGATATAATTGATATTCTAGATAATCCTCATAACAAAATTCCGAAAGCCGATGTTGTTGTAGGCGGTCCTCCCTGTCAAGGCTTTAGCTTGCTAAACAAGAACCGAGACAACGATCCAAGAAAGCACTTATGGCTTCCTTATATGGAGGTCGTAGAGCGTTCAAATGCTGACATATTCGTCATGGAGAACGTGCCGCAGCTTATCGGCTCCGACGAGCACCAACAAATCATTGAAAAAGCGGAATCGATGGGCTTTCAGTTGGCATGGGAGCGCCTGTGCGCTGCAGACTACGGTGTGCCGCAAACTCGCTGGCGCGCCTTTATCCTCGGATGCAAGTTTGCCGATCCAAAGGAGATATTTCCGCCGAAGAAGACCCATGTTGTTCCAAGCGGCAACGGCTACCGCAAAATGTTTGCGCAAGATTTCGACGAATACATCAGCGATGCCAAGCCGTGGCGAACCGTTAGAGACGCAATAAGCGATCTACCGATACCGGTCGGAACCGAGATTCGTATCGAACCAGGTCCGCTAGATCTTCATTTCGGCCGCAAACCGACCCCGAAAAGTATAGCCCGCTATATGGCGATACCCGAAGAGGGCATGAATCGCTTCGATCTGCAGGAGCGAGCACCGGAGATCACACCGGATTGCTGGATTCGCAAAACTTCCGGCGGCACGGACCTTTTTGGTCGCCTGTGGTGGGATAAGCCCTCCTTTACAATACGGACCGAATTCTTCAAACCGGAAAAAGGTCGCTACCTGCATCCACAGCAGCACCGGCCCATCACGCACCGTGAGGCCGCGCGCTTGCAGTCGTTTCCTGATGAGTTCAGATTTACTGGATCAAAGACGGAGATTGCGAAGCAAATCGGCAATGCGGTCCCTCCGATGCTCGCCGCTCGCATCGCTGATTGCGTTTATGCGCTCCTGTGTGCCAGACTCTAGGCATGCCCGATGTTTTCGATAAAGAAAAACGCAGTTGGATAATGTCTCGTGTCACCGGCAAAGATACCAAGCCCGAGATGGTCGTGCGAAGAGCCGTTCACGGTCTTGGGTATCGCTATCGCCTGCACGGCAAAAACCTGCCCGGTCATCCCGACCTCGTATTGACTCGCCATAAGAAGATCGTCTTTGTGCATGGTTGCTTTTGGCACGGGCACGAAGGATGTAAACGCTCAAAACGACCTTCTTCCAACACACAATTCTGGAACGAGAAAATCGACAAAACGATGAGACGTGATATAAAGGTAGAAGAGGAATTAAAGGCCTTGGGCTGGAATGTATTAGTTGTTTGGGAGTGCGAGACCAAGAATCCTGAAGAACTCATGCGAAAGTTGGAGAGGTTCCTACATGGCGAATAATGAAAAATCAAAACATATTGATCCCGAAGCGGCGCGGCGCCGAGTCGAGGAGCTGATAGCAAACTTCAAAGCCGAGCTTCAAACCGAAGAGCTTCGGCCTAAAGTGCTCGCGCTCGTACCGGTTTTTAATACCTTGCGCGATCTGGGTGCGGCGCTAATTCCTTCGGAATATGCATCGTCCGCAAGGGAGCGGATTCTCTACTACTTTCGCAAGCATCCGGGGATCGTCATAGACGGCGACGAACTCCTTGTCGTCTCGGGGATTCAAGAATACGCGCGACGCGTGCGTGAGTTGAGGGTTCAATTCGGCTGGTCTATTGCCAGCGGCGTAACCGTCAAAGAGATGAGTGAGGATCAAGACGTAGAAGTTCCGCACGAATTGACGGCTATGAAGACAAGCGATTATGTCTTGCTTAATACGCAGCAGGATCGCGATGCCGCACACCGCTGGAATGTTGCAAATACGATTCGTAAAGGCGAAGACTCGGTGCGGGATAAAATTCTTAAATATCTGCGAGCAAATGTCGGCAAACCGATTACGAATGAGGAGTTGCGCTACGTCGCAGGCGACAAAACGGAGTGGGCTCGGCGGGTGCGAGAGTTACGGACGGAGTATGGTTGGCCGGTCGCGACGCAATCGACGGGGCGCCCGGACCTTAGTGTCGGGGAATACGTGCTTCAGGCCGATCGGCAAAGCCCCGAGCATGACCGGCATATTCCAGACGATGTCCGGAGAGACGTCCTTCGTCGCGACGGTTATGCGTGTCAAGAGTGTGATTGGTCTCATAAGGAGTGGAACCCTTCGGATGCAAGGCACTTGGAAATACATCATATTGAGCACCACGCAAAAGGCGGCGGGAATACTAAGGAAAACTTAGTTTCGCTATGTACTGTTTGTCATGATAAAGCTCATCGAAAGTAAGACTACAAATCACAAACCCTCTGAGATTCTCGCCTCCAGCATGCGATTAAAGTGATTGCGAACCGAGCAGGCGGAGAGGCACCTTAAGATATGTAAAAGAAGAACATTCCTTCCTTGAATCGATCTTTTCGCGGTGGTTTAAGATCGGGATGCTGTGTCCTAAAGTGCTCATACACCATAGTTGCTTGTTCCATCGTACCGACAATCCTCACATATCGCTTGCCGTTTTTAGTAACACCTTCGGTGTATTCCGGCACACTAGAAACCTTGGTCTGTATGCGTTCTTCGACTTCTAAAGCACTAGTGTCTTGGTTGTTTTCGGTTGCATCAGAAAGCAGCAACGCTTCGCTCGCGCCAAACCATTTGATTTGATCCTGCCTTAACGCTTTACTGAGTGTTGGATACTGGATTAGCGCTGTTAATCTCTCAATATCGTCTTGGCCTAAGTATCGCTCTGCCTTTGCTTTAAGATAAGCAATGAATTCTGAAATTCCGTTAAATACCGGCATTGAGCAATCCGTTGTTTTAAGCCACTGTGCTCGAGTGAAAACCACAATAGGTACTATCCATTTTTCTGCTGGAGCATCAATGCTCAAAATCTTTGTTCCCTTAAGCCACTCAGCGATGGCCTTTACATGGTAAGTATTTTGCTTTGTAGGGCTGCTCTTGCACTTAATCCATTCTGTGCCGTTGCGATATTTCCAATTATCCTTGTATGCGGAATATGAGCCTTTCCATGCTTTCGTCTCAATTATAAAGAGACCAGGTGGGCCGATGATAATGTGATCGATCTGGGTGAGTCTGCCCGGTTCCGGCTCAACAACTACGTCGTTAAAGACAAACCACTCGTCCGATAAGCGCATCTTGGCCTGGAGAAAGACGTTAAACTCCCCAGCGTCACCTTTTTCCATGTTCTTTGCGTTAATTCGGTCGAAAAAGAGGCCGGCGAGTGGTTTTGCAACCCATGCAGCAACAGCCGGCAATTCTTCATCCATCTCGCGCTTCATCTGCTCTTTCTTGTTTTGAACCTTTTTATTGATTCGCTCTTTGAATTCTCTGCGTAGGACAGGGTCTTGCTTTAAAAGTCGAGCCAAAACTTGTTTCCAATCTCCCACAAACACTAAACGATAGTATTCATATCGGTTGATTTACAAAGGTGCCCGAGGCAAATCTGCCGATGTCTAAGAATCAGCTTGCCGGGGTAGCTGTTTTCGACTCAAGATTCTCATGGGGAGACTCGGTTTTTCTCATGTGCTTATTAACTATCGCTAATTAAGTAAAACGTTCGCGTTGTTAATTGATATGAATAGATTACGCATGGCTTACTAAAGGTTTGGCAAAAGGCCTTGCAGCTCTATAATCGCTTGAGGAGTGTTCCCGCTCCGCTCACATGATTTAATATACTTAACACGCTGCTTGGTTTTAGCAACTTTATCCCTTAGATACTGCGCCTTGTTGCTGGGATAAGAAAACGCATTCCAGAAAGCGTAAAAATAGTCTGCGAGCGAATTGCAGAGTATAAAGTTAAGCCACAACGCTATATCGTCATAAAGGTTCGCGGAGATAACAAAGTTCTCAAGCTCGTAAGAGTTAAGAGGGTAATCGTTGCAAGCATTCCAGTATTTGATCAGGCGAATAAGCGGCTTAATAAGAGATTTGTTATTGGTGTTGGCGGATGTTAGCTTTTGGTTTAAACCTTTTGGATTTGTAGCCATCCAATCAGACCATTGTGACACTGGCGAAGGAATCTGTAGGCCATACCAAAAATGATTGATCGCGGGAACGAGTTCAAACTTTATATGGTTAAGCGACAACACTAGGGTCGGGTGTGACTGATAAATCTCTGACATGGGGTATCTATCATTAGTAAAACGCCGCAAGCGGTCGAGATACGTTTGCGGCTTCATATATCCGCTTGCCGTGCCAAAGATGATCATATAATCTATATCCGAATTCTCATCTGCCTTTCTGGGAAGGATGGTGCCACGGGTGCTGGATCCAAACTCATAGTGGGTGTTGATGTTATTGCCGAAGTAGAGGTCAAGACGAGAGGCCAACGTCTCTATGGAAGTATTAATGCTGGATACTTCCGTGGGTGACAGGATTAACTTATTCGCTAAATTAGTTAGATAAGAATTTACAGTCATCAGCATCCTTACCGATTTCATCAAACTCTATATGAATGGCGTCCAAATTATCCGTATCTTAGCGCTTATTAATGGCTTAAGATAGAAATATGGATCCACACAAGAATATCTTTTACTATTATCGCGGTCCGAGGCATAAGTCGTCCAGCGAAGAGTATACGGCGGCCGACCGCGTGCAAATAGAGGACAATACGACAAAGGCTCTTATTAACGTACTGGAGGGCGCATCCGAGGCGGTCCTTCGGCAATTCCTTAACTATCTTGGGATTACAAGGTTGAGCTCTGGCGGAACGCATTTTGCGCTGCAGCGAAGCCATGTGCCTGATTTAGGGGCGCAACATAAGGTTATTCTTGCTCTAGCGCCAACGGCTGACATCGAAGAAGGTAATGCAAGTAACGGCAGGGGAAGACCGGATGCGTGGCTTTATTCGCCATCGTTTGTGGTACTTATTGAGAACAAGACGTTCTCCCGCTTAAATTGTGCACAGCTACAAAGGCACGCGGCATCAATTGGCGCAACTGAGCAAGATATAAGGGTTATGATGTGGGCCGAATTGTACTTGCTTTTCTCAAGCATAAAGCCCGAGAACAACACCGACTGGTTTCTGTTAAGGCACTTTATCGATTATTTGGAGTTGATTGGCTTGGCACCGTTTACAGGTTTTACGAGCGACGATTTTGATTTCTTTATCATGCGCGATGAGGATTACAAGCGCATCATTAAAGGAAAGCTTAGCGCGTTTGCCGAGGAGTTGTGTGCGAGACTGCCGGCAGAAATCACAAAAGCTTACCCTGATCAACACGTAGGGCGCCTCATACCGGGCGATGACCGGGACGCCTGGGTAGCGCTTCGCAAACCGCAGGAGAATACGGATATTTTTAAACAGTGTAACTTCAATGCTGTTCTTGGCAAGGATGGTCTGCGACTTAGTGCGGTAATTCGAAATGGACGGCATACCGATAAGAACAAGGCGATCGGAAGGTTTTATAGTGGCATCAAAGCTAATCGAGGTGAGTTTACATCCCTTCTAAAAATGTTGGCGCCTGACTATGAGCTGCGAATTTATGAGCGCACATCTGCCAGTGGAGAGTATCCTCGGCAAGGTGATGAATACTGGCATTTAAAGAGCATACTTTCTTTAGATGTTGCGATCGATGCGGTGATTGACTACCTTATAATAGCGCTCGAGGAGATCGATTTTCCAGGTATTAATGTTGGCAAATCGATCTCGCGGGGCAATCCCATCTTGGCCGACAAAGAACAACTTCTCACGATCAGCGCTCAAGCTATCCAGGATTTGAATAAAGTACTTAAGTTCCTGGAGATCGCCTAGTGTGCTGAATCGCTTACGTTCTCAAGGGTATTTACACTGGTGCGCGGGCATAGAACGACGGTTAAGCCCCAAGCAAACATCACCCCTAATTGCGCCGTGGTCGTACTTGGTATTTAATAGTAATTAGCTCTACACTCCAAGCGTTAGATAAGCATAGCCTTGACCAAGAAGGTGGACTATGGCGACAAGTGTAAATGCTGCATTTTCTGAGTTCAATAAAGACGTTGTAAACCTTGTATCTGACAAAACGAAGGTTGCGAGAGCAAGCCGTGATTGGCTATTTGGTCAATTAGAAAATCTCCCAAATAAGATATCGGATTTTCCGGTGTTATACGATGGCATGCATATTAGGTTCGGCTCGTTTGCCCGAAATACCAAAATTAGGCCGCTTGATGACATCGATATGATCCTTACGTTTGCGGCCCAGGGGTCGACTTACAATATGCAGTCTTACGGCAAGAGCTATTTGATTGATGTGCCGGAAACAGCAACCAACTTAAGAAAGCTGTGCGATGACAATGGAAGGCTTAACTCCATACGGTTGGTAAATAAGCTAGTTAGCTCCCTGGCTCAAATAGAGCATTATAAGAAAGCGGAGTTACATAGACGACAAGAGGCCGCCACGCTGCAGCTCACTTCTTACGAGTGGGTTTTTGACATTGTGCCGGCATTCTACACAGATACAGGCTATTATCTCATCCCTGATGGCAGCGGCGGCTGGAAGGCTACCGATCCAAGAGTTGATCAAACGCGTGTCACCGAAATCAACCAGCAGCACAGTGGGGCGATTCTACAGATAATTCGCACGTTAAAGTATTGGAACAGAAGGCCAATCATGCCCACGATACCTTCGTATCTATTCGAAAACATAATTTTGAATTATTACGCAACTCGAAGTAGCATTAGTGACTGGATTGATGCAAACCTCATAGAGTTTTGGGCCCACTTGAGCACGGCGATTTTCGGTTCGGTGCTCGATCCCAAAGGCTTTCAGGGAGAGCTAAATGATTTATCCGTTGAGGATAAGCTGAAAATATCAGCTAAGGCCACAGAGGCTAACCAAAAAGGTTTTGAAGCGTATCAGTTTGAAACCCGAGATTCAGATCAGGAAAAAGCGATAAATAAATGGAGAGAAGTTTTCGGCGATGAATTCCCAGAATACGGATAATGATAACATGGTGGTTCCATTTAGCCGCACATTCGAGCAAGCGAGATCCTTTGATAAGGCTGCTAGGTATGTGCTGTATATCGCTACCGCTTTAGCAATCATCGCGTTCTTTTTTCAGCTGGATAATGAGGCCCGGAGACCCGTAAGCGACCTTATCGACTCCATAAATTCCATCTTTATCGTTGCTTACGGTCTGTTGGTAATTATCACCAACTACATTATTTATGAAGCAAGCGTTCAAAAAAGAATGGATTTTATAGACAACTCGTTTGCAACCACTTACTCGGAGGAAAGCTCTAAGGGCTATTTTTCAAATGATGAAGTTGAACAGGGAATTTATAAGATGGCGGTCAACGGGTTTGAAAACGCTTTGTTCACTTACAATGTTTCTAAGCGCATGCTAAAGCCTCTATGGATACAAAATGCCTTAATAGGTGTACTTTTTATCCTCTTTGCATTTACTGGCCAAAACAATGCATTCATTATGCTATTAAAATTAGTGCTTCCAATCATCCTATTTACACAAGCGGTAAACCAAACATTGTTTGTTGGCCGAGTAAAAAGGATTTATGAAAACTACCGACGTCTGTTTCAAGACCTAAAAAACACCCCAGACAAGGAGTTCAGCAAAACCCCGGAGATACTCATCAATGTTATCGAATATGAAGCAACCTTATCCTGGTCTGGCATTTTGCTCAATACTGATATCTACAATTCACTTAACGAGGAATTATCAAGTGAGTGGGAGACTATGAAAGAACGATGCCAAATTCGTTAGACGCCTGTCGAGGGATAGCAAAGAAGAGCCGGTTAACCGGGGGATATTAGGAGCATGAAGTCAAGCAGAGTCTTTCGTGCCAGCATTGACGACACAATGCTCAGCAGTTCCACCGAACGAGCTATTACCTATGAAGTGCTGTTTGACCGCCACAACAGAAAAGAAAGATTACGAAATCGTCTGGGCAGCCTCTGAGTATCGCCTTCAGGTTGAGGAGCGTATTTAATGAAGAATGTGACGAATCAGATTAAGACATCCAAGAATGAAGAATTTCAAGAGATAATTCTTCATAAGACGCTTGGTCAGATTCACACTTTCCTAGATGAGATCGCTAATGGAACGTCCAACTACAAAAGCCTTCACAACTTGACTGAACAGGTCGAACACCAATATCACGGGCGGTTCCTTATCGAATTGATACAAAATGCACATGATGCTCTTCTTGAGAGAGGAGAGGGGGAAGATGAGCGCAGAATAGAACTCAGTATTATGGAAAATGAGGCGCCTTTTGGCGCTCTTTATGTTGCTAATGACGGCAAACCTTTCTCAGCCTCAAATTTTGAGAGTCTATCTAATCTCGGCCAAAGCGACAAAGATCCTGAAAAATCAATAGGCAATAAGGGCATAGGTTTCCGGAGTGTTCTTGAAATATCGAAATCACCTGAAATCTATTCGAGGCGCAGGAAGGAAAGCCTTCTATTTGATGGATTTTGCTTCCGGTTTAACCCCTTCATAGTGCAAGAATTTGAGACCTCCATAGACACCTTGCTGGAAGGAAATAACGCTCCTAGCTGCCCTCTTGACCGCGACATTCCATTAGTGTCGTGGTCCAATGAGAAATACATAGCTTTTCGGGGACGGTGCAAGAAGTCTGGCAAGGGGTGGCTGCGTAAAGAACTTAAGCATCTATCTCCGTATCTCCTTCCTGAGCCAATTAGGGACAAAGCGGTACCACAAAAAGTATTGGAATATGAGAAGCAGGGATATGCATCGGTTATCAGACTGCCTTTTATCAATGAAAAAGCAAGAGAACTTGCGCTTACTGAATTAAAAAACCTCAATGAGAATACGGTGCTTTTTCTTGATAGAGTTAGAGCTTTTCAGCTGGTTACAAATCAATATAACCGCAAGTTTCTCCGATTGGAGGCCTCGAGAGAAAATGATCCTGAAAATGGCTCGGAAGTCTCTATTCGTGAGGAATCAGCTTACGATAATGAAGCCGTAAAAACCGAGAGAAGATTCTGGTTGTGGGAGGAGCGTATTGGGGATGACGACAAGTCAGCGAACGCTGAGGCTTTAGCTGCTGCTGTCGTAGAACTTCCAGGGAAATGGCCAGAGCTTGCGAGTGCAAGGATTTCAGTTGCTGTGCGCCTGGAGGAAAGCCCCGAAGACGGAATCCTGAATATTTACCTTCCTACTGGTTTGTCTAGTGGTTGCTCAGCCCATTTCAGTGCACCGTTTTATGGAGATATGAGTAGAACCGATGTAGACTTTAGCCAACCACTTAACATGCTACTTTTAAGGTCTATCGCCAGGAAAGTAACGGGCGTGATATTTAATAGTTTGGTTGGTCGGGGCGAGGACGAGGCAGCTGCAATTATTGATTTGGTCTCATACGCTGACGGAGCGGCTGGGGAAAGATGGTGGTCCACAATCTCGACGCTCTGGAAGGAAGAAGGCATTAACATCGCAGACCAGAATATCTGCTTGACGGATAAAGGGTGGGCAGCCCTAAAAACAGCCAGTATTCTCAGTGTTGTTGAGGACGCGGAGGTTCTATCCCCCAGCCTTCTCCGTGAATCCGCCTGTTATCCCGCTTTCATTGAGGCGCTCTCTTCTCGTATGGGCTTGGTGAAACAAATCTACAGAAAGATCAGTATCGGTTCTTATGCTACAGATCAACAGCTTGCAGACACCATCGAAAAGGCAGCTACTATTCTTCATGCCTCAGACGGAAGGGTAGATTGGAATGGATTCTGGCATGACGTTGAAAGTATTCTTGAGGGTAGGGCTTCTTTACTGAAGGGCAAAAAGGTGCTCTTGGGGACAGATGGTCAGCTACATTCTGTTGGGGAAAGGAGCGCGGTTTTCTTCCGTCCGATGAAGCTTGGATTGGATGACGAGATCCAGTCTGAGGAGGCGATTGAGGAAATTCCGGTGAGTTTAAGGCCGTTCATCTCTTTCTTGAACGAATCTATAACTACTCATACAGCGCGCGAGCGCGGCGGCTACGCTTCAACGCCGATTCACACCTTTCTCTCCTCGGACTTAGTGAAGCAATTCGGTGTTGAACATATTTTCCGAAGTGTTCTGATTCCTATAATTCCAGATCTTCCTGTTTCTCTCCGATCTGAGAATGGCAAACTCTGTCGCGACATTTTGCAGTGGGGCCTAAAGCTTATCTTTAGCCTTGTCGCAAGAGATAGAGGAGAAAATGCTACAAAATTACTTGCTCGTTTGCCAGCTCCATGTCGGAGTGGTTGGTACCAAATGGATGAGACTACCTTTGGCACCGGTTGGGATGATCAATCCAATGGCACCCTTGGTAAAGATCTCGATCTATATCTGAGCAAGGTTAATACTTCTGAATGCCAAGAAGCATCGAAAAGGCTTTTATTGCCACCAGACAGCAAGTACTGGGGCGGATTAGCCGATAGGGCTTATGATCTTTTGAAGAAAGCAGGTGTTTTTAGAGGACTTCGACCCGAGAGAATACAAAGCACTGGTTGGACATCGGTGTTCTGGGTCGGCGGGTATCGAGAAGTTATGATTCCTGAAAAGGGGCCTCAGACCTTTTGGGAAGATTGCTGGAAAAGATATCGCAGATATGTTTCCAAAGAGATAGCATCGCCTTACTCGGGGAATTTCCGCTATGTTGTCAAGCATCTATATTCTCTGCCCGGTCTTGATCGCTACGGAGACTTTGATGGCAGTCTCCGAGTGGTCTTAATGAGGATTCTGCTAGATTCAATTCCTTTCCAACAACTCCATGAGGACTGGGAGGAATTAGCAATCGAAAAACTAGATGGCGAAAGGCATAGATTTACGATAAAGTCGCCCCTTAAGTTTTTCTTCGAGGAAACTGCATGGATAGCTGACGCACAGGAAGATAGCATCGATTTCTTTTGTCCTAGAGAGAGATGGCTTGTGCCCTCTACGGTTCTTGCAGGACGCTCACATCATTATGACTGCCTGAAGCCCCTTCCCTCTGCCATTATAACAATCATGGAAAAGAACCCAGCCCTTGTTAGTACAATGCGAGAGCTTGGTATGCCTCTATTTGACCTTGAAATACAGACCCCTGACGCCCGGCTCTTGGATGACCTTGCGCATGCATTAGCCGACCCGGCAGTCGACATTGCGAATCTGGATGTGTTCTTGGGAATGGTGCGAAACGCATGGACACAGCTTTATCCGAAGGAAGGTAACAGTTTACCAGAAACTTTGGTGGTCCGCAGGGGGTCTAACACATTAGAGGCTACGGCGCCGTCAGATGATGATCCGGTATTCTTGCCTGATGCGACTGAAGCTCTGCATGATAGCCTTGAATTGCATTCGAAGCCGATTATCGCCATTGAATTCAGAGATGCAAAACGTTTGAAAGATTTTTTCTTAGATTCTTACGGGAATGCAGTGCAATTGGCATCTGAACTCAAAATGCAACCGCTAGTTAATGGCAAAGCATGGAACGAAGGCACGGATCAACCATTTGCCTCGAATGGTTTGGAATGGCTGCCGCCGGTTGTTCTCTCGGTGTTTGCCTATGCCGGACAGCAGAATCGGGGAACTGGGACTAAAGCATTTCAAAAGGCTATGGATAGCCTTCGGAGTGCGCGAGTACAATGGGTCGATACTGTTGAGATTGGCCTCTGGCGTGATGATTATTTGGTTGCCAACATGCCAGTGAGGGCATTTTGGCATGTTCGGGAGAATACCCTGATAGCAGAAGAGATAGGGCGGCAAAAGATTAGCCTCTTTAGCGAAGCCCTATCTACCGTAGTGGAAAGGGCTGATCTTCCTATCCCTCTTAAATTAGTGCTAGGAAATCTTGTTGACAATGCTGAACCTAGCCAGAAAGAAATATGCGAGGCTCTTCAGGAAGTTGGAATTTCTCAGGACCGCTATGCCGAGGTGCAGCAACGTTGGCTTGGTAATCTTTCTTGGACCATAAAAGTATTGCGTCCAATCATACACCTCCTAGAACCTGGAGTTGATACAGCTGCTCTTGTAGAGCTTAATACTGATGACCAAGTGGAATCGTATCTCAAAGCTCTTGAATTGAGATCTCTTGGGTGGGAAAAGGTCCTAGAGATTGCGCGAGCCTCGCGGGGACTTCAGCAGACCGGCGAATACCTTTTTGAAATCCTAGGCGAGAGCGCTCAGCTTGAGCGGTGGAATGCCGTTCTTGCTCCATTTGGCGAGAGTCCGATCGAGATATCTGGTATAGAGGAACAATTTAAACTGTACCTTGATTCTGCACGGAAACCGCTTCGTGCCATTATTCGGCGTATTCTTAACGATAACGACGCGGCAGGTCGCTTCTTGGAATTAGAGGATTGCATCCATGAATTTGGTTGCCCTGACGATTGGCCGAGACGTTTTTGGAATATTAAGTTTAGAATGGTGATGGAGGTAGTAACACCAGCTCTCGAAGCGATCGGAGCATCGACTGAAGAACTTGATGCTGTGACACAGGCGGAGTCTCTAGATGATTTGTTTGTTAGGCTTTCCGAGTGCGGACTTGAGCCGAAAATTGATCCTATTGAGATTCATTCGGCGAATTACGAAAACGTAAAAAAGGAGCTTGTAAAGCTTCAGAAGGCAGTCATCGTTTGGTGTGAGAGAAACAAAGCTCTTCCGGGAATGTGGGCTGATGGTGTAAACAGCCTAATGAACCAGCTAGAAGAATATTTGGATGAGCATGCCTTTCTCAATTTTTGGGGCGAATCTTCATGCCTAAATGCTATTCGGAGCCTTCCAAGGGAAGACGACCATATAGAGCTTTGGGATGTTATCGATACTGAGTACGATGTGTCAGGAGTTATAAGTTCACTAAAGGTCCTCGAGGAAGATTTGCACCAGGCAGATGAAAGCTTGCAGAGGCAGCGACTCAAGTTGGAGAAGGAGAAGCGAATGGTGCAAGTTTGCGGCCAGCCTTTTGAGAACACCTCTGATAATCTTACAAATCTCTGGGACCACCTGGAACAGAATTTGCACATTGAAGAAGTCTCGGGTTTCGATATAAGAAATTGGACCGACCTAAAACAGCTAAAGTCTAAAAGAAAGAAACGTGTTGGTAATGGATCGGGGATAAACGGCCGTAAAAGAAGCGGAGTGCCCCCAAGGATGACTCAGGCGATGAAAAACCTTGTAGGGTTAACTGGCGAGATATATGTATATCGTCTATTGCAGCAGACTTACGGTACCGATATTATCACCCCAGATTGTTGGGTTTCGGAAAATAGCAAACATAAGTTTCCAAAGAATAGAACGGATGATGGTTATGGTTACGATTTTAAAGTTTTAGTGGACGGCAAGATTCATTTCATTGAAGTGAAGGCTAGCACAGGAGAAGACGGGGTCTTTGAACTCGGTTCCTCCGAAGTCCAGCTTGCTGTAAGATTGGCAGACAAGCGAAACGAAATATTTTCGATTTTTCATGTCATGAACGCCCTATCGGAAAGTCCGACGGTGAAGCATTTACCAAACCCCTACAACAAACGGTTTCGGCAAATGTTCAGAATTGAGGAGGCGGGGCTTAGAGTAAGGTATGAAGCCGAGCAGGAACTTTAATGAGATAGGCGCGTTGCTTTCTGCCAAGATAGTCTTACATTGCTTAACAAGATATCGGCTCGAGGGGTCAAAAAAGGGTCAGAACCCACATCATGCCATTCACTTGGCGACAACCAGTGCAGAGTGGGCATTGCAAATGTGCAGGCCAGGGCACTATAAGACACAGCATGCAGGCTATTCTGAGGCCATGTTGCCACTCATAATCCCTTGGTCGTAGGTTCGAATCCTACAGGGCCCACAGAATAAAAAAGCAGGTAGCGAGCCTAGAGAGGTTCGCTATTTTGTTATTTTATGGAAGAAAGTGCGGCTCGATGGGTCAAAAATGGGTCAGAATTGATGACTGGCTATTCTTGGGGCGCCGTTTATTCGTGACTAGGGCCTTTGGTCTTATAATTTTGTGGTGTGTAGCTATCATAATGTGACTCGGTCTGTGGAACAACATGTTAGATTATGGCTTTTCGAAAGTAGATATTTATCTGTTGCTCGTTACCTCATAACAATGTTCTCTGTTGGCTCGCAAGCAAATATAAGCTTAAGTGTTCTTCTTAGCTCTTATTAGAAATATTTTTCCTAAAGAACCTCTGAGCAACGATGTAACGCGCTCCACTTTTATCTTGGGTTCGTGAATGCCTTGCATTTCAAGTTGAGAAGAAACTGCATTTACTAACTGCTGTTCGCGAAAGCCAGCCCCAGGACTGAGGATGCGCACATTTAAGTTATTGTCGTTCTCCTGGATAATCTGCCAGCCAGCAACGGGCTCTTGTTCCATTATGTTATGAAAGACATTTGGGTGGATGGCAACCTCGTCTCCCTTATTATCAAACAGAAAAAGCGTATCCTCCGCTCTGCCTTGAATGTCCTCTATTAAAGCAAAGGGGCGCCCGCATGGAGAAAGGCGAGTAGACGGCCTTACGCTATCACTCATTTCGTAGCGTATCAAAGGGAGTGTACGGCTAAATAAAACTGTAACCAATATCTTTGTTCCGTATTCTCCAGGCTGTACGTGGGCGTTTTTCTCGTTAACAATTTCAGTTATGACTAGGTCCTCATAGAGGTGAAGGTCATGATACTCGCAATCAGAGGCTATTCCGGCCGTCTCAGTTGCAGCATATTGATTAAACGGTTCTTTACCCCACGCGTTCTTTATTAGCTCTCTGGAATCTTGCGTTAAAACTTCTGATGCGCAAAAAACGGCCTCAGGTGAGATATTGAGGTTGCCAGCAAGTTGTTCATTTGCGAGTAATCTTGCCATATTTGCATACGCAACAAGTGATCTTGGTTGAAAATCGTTAAGGGCAGAAACGATGTGCTCCATCGTATCGGTGGAATCAATTCTTAGAGTAGGGACGAACCAGCTTTTTAACGTTGCACCCACTGCAGCCGATTGGTGCCAGGGAGTCGTCGTGCTTACAATAGCTATCTTTGTTCTTCTTGTCAGGCCTGCCTTTACTCCCGCCCAATCATTGCCTCTTGTATAAGAGGCTAACACTGATAGCCACTCCTTAGGGTTGTAGATGAAGATACCCCTCATGCCGGTTGTGCCGGCGGTAGAGGCAACATAATACTTGTTCCTGAATAACTTTACGTCTTTTAAATCGGTAAGGAAACTCTGGACATCCGCAAGTTTGATTGATCTGTCGGTAATAAGCTCATCCCAATTCTCCATAAGCATTCGTTTTGTTAATACTGGGAGCTCTTGCAACGGTGCTTTAAAAAGGCCATTGTGCAACTTCTGGTAATAAGGTGAGAACTTATAGGCATAGCTGCGTAAATCCAGCAACGCGTTTGCTTTATATTCAACGAGTTTCTCTCTTGCCCATGTATCGCGTCTATGTAATTTTCGGCGAAGCGCAAGCAACTTGATTATTTGGTTGAAAGTCATAGATAGCCTTTCTTGGTGAGTTGATGCGATTATCTTACCCGCTTTTCTTCGATCTTTAAAAAGTATGCCTAAAGGGAATATTTAACATCAAATCTGCTCAAAGGAGAGAATTCTCATGGCCGAAAAGGTGCGAGTTGGCGTAAACGGCTACGGTGTTATTGGTAAAAGGGTAGCCGACGCTGTAGCGAAGCAAGACGATATGGAGCTCATCGGCGTTTCGGATGTCGTCTACGATTATCGAATTAGGGTTGCGGCTGAGCGAGGATATCAGATTTACGCTTCTGTTCCCGAAAGAGTATCAACTATGGAGGAAGCCAATATCCCGGTTGCCGGTACACTCAACGATCTATTGCGGCAAGTCGACATTGTCGTCGATTGTACGCCTAAAGGAATTGGCTTAAAAAACAAACCAATCTATGAGGATGTGGGGGTTAAGGCTATCTTCCAGGGTGGGGAGGAACACGGACTCACCGGTGTGTCTTTTACCGCACAAGTCAACTACCATCAAGCGCTCAATAAACAATTTGCACGCGTAGTTTCGTGCAATACAACGGGTTTGTGTCGTGTACTCAATGCGCTTAATAAGAATGGCTGGATAAAGCGGGCGCGCGCTGTTTTGATGCGCCGGGGTACCGACCCGTGGGAAAGTCATAAGGATGGCATGATCAATACTGCGATACCCGAGACAAAAGTACCAAGCCACCAGGGGCCTGATGCTCAGACGGTCATGCATGATCTAGACATCACAACCATTGCCGGAGCCGGCCCGTATAACTTAAGCCACTTGCACTTTGCGATGGTCGAGACAAATCGCCCGGTTAAACTAGATGAGCTGCGCCATGCATTATGGGAAGAACCTCGAATTGCGTTTGTGCACTCAAGCAACGGCTTAGTGGCACTTAATTCAGTAATCGAACTCATGCGAGATCTGGAACGCTCGAGAAACGATATGTGGGAGGTCGCTGTTTGGGAAGATGCTTTAGCTGCAGATGACCGTGAAGTTTACTTGGCATTTCAGGTTCACAATGAAGCGATCACCATACCCGAGAGCGTTGATTGCATTCGCGCCTTAACCGGTATCATGCAGAATGGAATGGAATCTATAGAGAAAACAAATCTATCGCTCGGTATTACGAAAAGCTTCCTTCCCAAGACAATGCCCGAAGAGATCATTCATTTCGAGATAGGCAAGGCGCTCATAGAAGCCCGGGAACGGTTCATGGAAGAAGGCTTTAAGGGAGCCGAAGAGCCAACGAAGGCCGAGCCGACGAGGGAACAACGCAGCGCTTAGGGTTTGGCACCTTAACTGATGGGTATACAAATGTGAGGTGATAAAGTACCAACATGCATCAGCACGCAGCCCATCCACATGAAGAAGAACGAACCGTTCAACTCAAAATCAAGCCGCTGCCTGATTATCCTGAGTATGCCGCTTTTCTCGAAAAACGGATTTTGAGCCAGCCGAGCGTTACCGGTGTGCGCGTTGACCTTGAAAACAGTCTTGCAACCATCACATATACTCCGGCTGGTATAACTGAAGAAGAACTGCAGCAGATAATCGATGCAGCCGATGAGGAAGTACGTCATGAAGTTCACGGTCACATTCACTTGGGCAGCACCAAGATTGAGCCGCAAGTAAAGCCCGAGCATGTTAACCATGAAGCGCATGAGCATGTTGCACCGGCCTGGCAGTCCGAATACGGCATCGAAACCGAGCATGCCGGACATGGCCCGGAAATGGTCAAGCAGCTTCGAAACGCTTTTATTGTAACGGCGGTTCTAACCGCCATTGTCGTCGCCACCTCGCCGATTGGTGAGACTATTATCGGCCGCACAATAACGCTGCCGATTGATATCAACCTATTCCACTTTATCGTCGCCACACCGGCGGTTCTCTATGGCGGATGGTTCTTCTTTACCGGCGCCTGGCGGGCCTTAAAGCTTCGCACGACCAACATGGCGACCCTCGTTTCCGTCGCCGTCTTAGCTGCTTATCTCTACAGTGTTGCCGCTACCTTCATCTTTGGCGGGCCGACATTTTATGAAGCGGCGACCATGCTTTTAACCTTTGTACTTCTCGGGCACTGGCTCGAGATGGCTGCCAGGGGCCGCACCAACGAAGCGATAAGATCGCTCTTGGATCTCATACCACCGACGGCCAATCTTGTTGTTGATAGCCAGGTTAAGCAAGTGCCGGTGGATGAAGTAAGGCAGGGTGACTTGCTCTTGGTTCGGCCAGGCGAGAAGGTCCCGGTCGACGGGATGATAATCGAAGGGCAGACCTCAATCGACGAATCCGCCATAACCGGCGAGTCGCTCCCCGATTCAAAGAAAGCCGGTGACGACGTAATCGGCGCCACGATCAACCAAGAGGGCTCGTTTCGGATGCGGGCGACCAAAGTCGGCGAAGACACCACGCTTAGCCAAATCATCGCGTTGGTCGAAGCGGCACAGCGGACCCGCGCCCCGGTTCAGCGCATTATCGACCGGGTGGCGTCATACTTGGTGCCGGTCGCCCTTGGCGGGGGCTTGGCCGCATTCTTGCTATGGCTTGGCTTTAGCACGCAAGGCGTGTTGTTTGCCTTAACAGCGGGAATATCGACAATCGTTATCGCCTGCCCGGACGCTTTGGCGCTCGCAACCCCGATAGCCATCGTGGTAGGCACAGGTGTTGGGGCAAGAAACGGCATTTTGGAGAAAAACGCTTTGGCATTGGAGCACTCGGCCCGCATCAATACCGTTTTGTTCGATAAGACCGGAACCCTTACCGAAGGTCGCCCCGAGGTAAAGGACATTATCTCCGTCGGCAGGTATGGCCACGATGAGCTCCTGCGCCTGGTTGCCGGGCTCGAAGTAGGCTCTGAGCACACCATCGCCCGATCCGTCGTAAACGCCGCCAAGGAGCGTGGCATCACTGATATTCCGCAGGTTTCGGATTACCGGGCGGTTCCCGGTCGCGGAGCTGTCGGAACAATTGAAGCGAATGAGGCCATGGTCGGCAACATCGCCTTTATGAAGGAGGAAAACATCGATCTTTCTAAAATCGAAGCGCGGTCTCGCAAACTTGAGGATGAGCATAAAACCATGATTTTTGTGGCGGTAAATGGAGCTATCGAAGGTGTATTGGGGCTTGCCGATCGCGTAAAGCCCGAATCGAAAGAAGCTGTAAGAGAACTTCACAACATGGGCATTGAAGTCGCTATGGTTACCGGAGATAACAAAGCGACAGCCGATGCGGTCGCACAAGAGTTGGGGATCGATAAGGTGTTTGCCGAGGTACTGCCAGCAGATAAAGCTCGGAAGGTTAAGGAGCTGCAACAGCAGGGTAGGCTTGTGGCGATGGTGGGCGACGGCATCAATGACGCGCCCGCGTTAGTTCAGGCGGACCTCGGCATCGCAATCGGGGCGGGGACCGATGTGGCGATAGAGTCCGGCGCGATAGTGCTCATGCGCAACGATCCGCGAGACGTCGTAAAGGCCATACATCTTGGGCACTTGGTGCTGGGTAAAATCAGACAAAACATTGCTTGGGCAATCGGCTACAACGCAGTTGCCCTGCCGATTGCCGCCGGGATACTTTATCCGTTTACCGGCTTGCTTTTGAGCCCACAGATTGCCGCTATCGCTATGTCGGCGAGCACTATCACGGTCACTCTAAACTCACTGCTTTTAAGCCGTCAGGCGAGGAATTTGGGATAGGTCTTCGCGTTATTAAAAACCAACAACCTGGGGCCCGGGCCCGGGTCCGGTAAAGCCTTGATACAGTGTGTGCCAGTCCGACCCCACGCCCGATTCAAGTTCGAGGTCGATATCGTACCGCTTAAACCAGGGCGTAGCGAGTTTTGACGCGTTGTCGTTTATTTCCTGAAGGTGTGCGACACCGGTGGTTTCCAAATAACTAAGCCGCTCTTCTTCGGAGGTGTATGTAAACGCGTCTTTCCAGATGGCGCGGCCCGCTATAAAGCCGGATGCGCCGCCGTTACAGGCGATTGCAACGACTCGAGTAAACAAGTGAAAGTCCATTCCTGCGCTCAGTACCACCCAGGGTACCCGACTTACCTTCGTGAGCTCAAGGCAGTACTGCAAAGCCTCATTCTCGTCCATATCGAGGCTTGGCACCACCGGAAACTCCGCTTTGTAGAGGTCGATGCCCAACGCGGTTATATCCCGCGCGGTTCGTAAAACGAGGCCCGGCTTTGTAACGGCAAACTCCGGTGAATGCTCATCGCCTTCCAACGGGTACACGAGGGTTTCAACGATGCAGGGGATATCATAGCGCGCGCAATCATCCGCCGCTCGTGCTACAAAATCCCTTATTTGCCTGGCGGTCATAGCATCAGGATTGTAATACACAAGAATTTTAACGGCATTTGCTCCCATGCGCTTAATCTTCTCGATAGTCCAGCCAGGTATTACTTCAGCCTGCCGTGCATGGATATCGCCGGCATAGCCGCTTTTTTCCAAACTCACCAAGAGGCCGGTATCACCCAGCAACACATGTGCCGCAATTGCCTGCGCCGCTCCGTATTCGGGGTCTATAAGCACCGCGCTTGCGTGTGGTGCCAACACCTTACAAAGCATGAGCTTTGCATCCCTCAATTCTTCGTAGCTAACCGATTCCGGCTTGCCGACATTGAGCATTTTTTGCAGGGAGCCGCGCTGGTCCATCGCAGCGATTCGAATTATCCCAGCGCTATCTGCTATTTGTTCAAAGCCCCTAATTTTTCCGATTGAGAGCACTGTATTTACACCCTTGCCTTCTCAAATTTATCCTGATGTTAGTTCGCGCTTTCTTTGCTCGTACTCTTCCTTGCTGATTTCACCCTTAGCGTAGCGCTCGTTTAGGATGTCGAGGGCGCGACTTGAGGGTCCTTGGCCAGGCGGCACCGCTCGAGGCCCACCTGCTTGGCGCACGATCCACCAGATTAAAAGTCCTAGTCCGACAAGGAGAATAAGGGAGAAGATGAGGCTAATAATGATGCCGAGGGCGCCGCCTCCGCCATAGAATCCACCGCCTCAGAATGGGCACATAGAATTTCCTCCTTTTAGTGATTAATCGAGAGTTTTAAGATAGTTAATTACATCGTTTAGATCATCGTTGGACATATGCCAATTTGGCATATTGCTACTCAGACGGCCGCCTTTCTCATCGATGCCGCGCGTTACCGCCCGCTTAATGAGGGCATCGGTAAAGCCCTCTTTCTTGAGCCGGTTGTACGTAATGTTGGCTGAGACGAAGCTGCTTCCCATCATCGTAACTCTGCCGCCGTGACCGTCCGGGCCGTGACAGTTAGCACAGCCGCCGCCCATCATCTGAAACCAAAAGGGACCACCGGTTACCGTAACCGTATCTTTGGCGCTCGTGCCGGTAAAAAAGATCTGCTCACCATTACTGCGAAAGCTCCCGGAGCTATACGGGGTGCCGGGGCCGCGAAGCGGCGCTCGCACCACTCCCGGCTGACTCGAGGAGAACGAGTAGTAGTTAAAGAAGACCAGGCCGACAATTCCTACAATGATCAAGATAATTGCGGTGGGCAAAAGCCACTTCATTTTTAACCTCCCAACTTTTAAGAGTTTGTACCCATCAGCGACTTAATTAAACGTGCCCCGAGGGGTTACTTGTGGTAAGAGGGGTCGCACGCCGTTGAACTCGGTACGGGACGGGTTTAAACTTAAATATGAGATGGAATATATAATCTAAGCGGTTGGATACCCACCGACTATCACAGACAGAGGTGAGCCAAGATGATGTGGGGCGGAGGAATTTTTGGAATGGGAGGAATTCTCATGATGTTCGGAATGGTCTTCTTCTGGGCCTTGATCATATTCGGAGTCGTCTATCTCGTAAGAGGCGCGGGCGGAGCCGGTTTTAACGTCGGCGGTCCTCGTCAAGACAATCACAACAGGGCTCTTGAGGTTTTGCAGGAGCGCTATGCGAAGGGCGAGATCGACGCAGCGGAGTATGAAGAGAAAAAACGCGCGCTGGCAAGCTAGAATTGCCTATATCGCGACATAACTATAGCGGGCTCTTTTGAGCCCGCTATTTGTTTCGTTAAATCCTGTTCATCGTCTCGGCATCATTGGGCTGCCGGTGGTGCCGGTGCCTTGGTTGGGCATCATCGGTCCCCGGTCGTTCGGCCCTCTTGGCATCATCGTGCTGGTTGTTGAACTACTGGGGTTAACCTGTGTGCTTTGTGTCGCCGGCTGTTGGGATGCCGGTGTAAGGAGCATAAAGAGTACGACTCCGACTAGGCGGATAACAATTAAAATAATTGCCGCAGGTATTACCCATTTCACGGTTAACACCATTCCTTACAAAGCATAGAGGTTATGTTCGTGTGCATAGCGCTAACGGCCAATTTTCTCTTTGGTAAATCTTGAGGCTAAGGTTTCTGCCGCTTTTTTTACCCACTTTTCAGGTTTCCGAAGAGGGCAGCGATGTTGTCCTTGGTCACCGCCATATCGTCAGGATCATCTAATTGCTTATAATTCCATAAGCATTATGGGCTCGGCTTTTTGTAAGCGGGCAAGAGAATGGTATCTTAATGTTTTACCGGAAGGCCTCAGCCTTCTTACTTTGTTGAGCTTGGTAGCTGCGTTTACCGTAACGAGCTTGCCCCACAGGGGGTAAAGATCACGTCGAGGCGTTTCGCAGTATCCGACGCTGATTCTGGCAGTACGTGGGCGTAGACCCGAAGCGTTATACTTGCGTCGGCGTGGCCTAAGAGCCGTGAGACGTTTTGTATCGGCTCGCTGGCCGTTAATAAGGCCGATGCATAGGAGTGGCGCATCGCATGTGGGGTTATGCGACGAAGCCCGGCTTTCTCGAGCGCCGGCTCAAAGTATCGCTTGGTGAAGTTCTGGTAGTTTAGATGTCTACCGTGCAAATTGGTGAACGCAAGATCGTGCTCGTTGTGCTCGATCCACTCCCGCTGCCAAGCGAGGTGCTTTAGCAGTATATCAACGAGAAACGAGGGCATCGGCACGCTGCGCCGACTGCTTCTGCTCTTTGGCTCAAAGAATGTGCCTTTCTGTAGGTTCTGCCGCACGTGCAAAATTCCCTTAGCGAGGTTGATGTCACACCATTTAAGCCCGAAGAGCTCCGATATACGAAGTCCCGTATGACAGCCGGTCGCAATAATCGCCCGGTAGCGCAGGTCGGCGTGCTCTATGAGAAGCGCCATCTCAGCGGGTGAGAGTACCTCAATGTCTTTTTTCGTGCGTTTTGGTGCTTTTGCAAAGACAGCTGGATTCTTACCGAGATATCCCCACTGGACCGCTTTATCCAAAACTGCTTTTAATGTCATCAGCGTCTTGCGCTGCGTCTCTGGCGCAAGACCGCTTTTTGAAAGGCGTGCGGCATAGCGCTCAACATCTCTTGGGGCAATTCCCGTCACAAGATAAGGGCCGAACTCGGGAATAAGACGCAGTCGAATCTGGTCGCGATAGTTGCGCATTGTCTCGGGACGAAGACCCGGCTCTTTAATCTCGAGCCACTCCTCGCAGAGTTTAGCGAAGGCAATGGTCTCGGCCGGGGTAAACTCATGGCGATTGAGTTTGCTGTTCATTTCTGTGCAGAAGATGCTTGCCTCACGGGACTTATGGAAGTTTTTTGAGCATCGCCTTCCTGAATGATCACGCCAGCACACCTTGTAGCTTTTCGAGCCGTCCCGGTTAGTTACGGGTGGGCATACCCATGCGCTTGCCACCGATTTCTCCTCCTTACAGCAATCCCTCGTTAATCAATGCCTCGATTCTTACGTGTGCTAGATGTTCGCTCACATTGAAGAATTCTGCAAGGTCATAAATGCAAGCTTCGGGATTTTTCGCCAAGAAAGAGCGCATCGTGTGCACCGGCATGAGGCTTTCCGCCGCCTTTTTGTCGATGAACTTCTCGTGTTGTTGGTAGTAGAGGCGCTCACGCAGGGTTTTCGGCTTTTCTATGGGAGCGGTCGTGGGCGAGCTCGTGCGCGACAACGCTACGCTTCTCGGCGGTCGAGAGGCCTGAGTCCACTAAAATCGCCGCGTAGGTACCGGTTCGCTGATAATAGCCTTTGATCTGGCTGATCGGCGTTTCGAATATAAGGATGTTTCGGTCTTCAGCGTCTTGGTAGGGATCGTACTGCGTATCGTGCTTTTTCGACACCTATTTGCCTCCTCGGTGTTTCAGGAAGAATGCTAATTTGTCCCTGGCGTCTTTAAGGATAAATTCACGCTCGTCATCGGATAGCGACTCCCAGTCCTCAAGGGGAACGTTTAGCGCTTCGGCGAGGACCATATCCTCGGACGCCCTCTCGGTTTCCGCGGCGTGCGGCCCGTAACCGAGAAGCACACCTAGCGTACCTTCTCGCACATTGAGCACGCGCTCGAGTGCGCGGACTTTTCTTGGATTCATCCCCGATCGAGCCTCGTTTCGAAGTTGTGAGATTTCGGACGCCCATACTTTCTGGTAGCGCTCGGGCGTGGCCTTTGCGAGTTCCTCGGTTTTGGCCTCGATCTGGTTGTTGCCGATGCTGCGCTCGTCTATGAGCCGCAAAAGCGTTTTTCTAAAGTTGGAATCGTTAACTTCCATTGCCATCGTTTATTTCACCTCCAATTTATGATACTAAATAAATATTGATAAATAAAGGGTTTATTTAGATAAATTTGTGTGATAGGGTATTTACGAAGATAAATTGGAGGGCGAGTATGAGTAGAACAATCGAGCGGAACAAAGCCTGCAAACGCATCGTGCCGAACTGGGATGAGATAGACAAGTACTTGGATGTAACCGGCATGAACGAGCGCGACTTCGCAGTAGCAATCGGCATCAGCTGGACGCTTTACTGGAACCTTCGACGCTATGGCGGCATGAATCTGCCAGTGCCGAATAAGATGATGATAAGCGTCATGGAGCTTACCGGCTGGCCGTTCGAGCGCTGTTTTTTAATCACCAAAGATTAACGTTTATCAATAGCAATGAAGGAGGCATTCTATGGAGCAACTATTGCGAGCCGCCAAGGCCGCGGAGCTTCTCGACGTGAGTGAGCGCTATGTGTATCGGCTTGCAAGCGAGGGGCGTATCCCGTGCGTGAAAGTCGGCCGTTCGGTGCGCTTTCGCCCGACAGACATCGACACCTGGCTCGATGCTCGAGCGAAGGCAGATGCGGAGCTTCGGGGCTTGATGCTAACAGGCAACGGGAGGCGTGGATTTCATGCTTAAAGAGACGATTTCTTTTACGCTTACCGGCTGGAAAAGAGGAGCTCACACTCTCGGTTACCACACACGTACACCTCTCCGGAAAGACATGCGTGGCAATCGAGTACGCCGGCGCCGCCAAGCCCCGTGACTTTGATTGGCCGGACGAGGCCCAAGCTTATATCGAAGAGCTCATGGCCAAATGGGAGGGCCCGCCGATCGCAGGGTTTGCCGAGCTTATATCCGAGCTCGAGCGACTTAATGCGCGAAGCCGCGCTCGTTGGCAGGAGGTACATGCGACCGCGGAATGTGAAAAGGCAGCTACAAGGGAGGTGAGTAAATGTCAATCAAACCGAAAGTAATCAGCAATGAAGCGAAGCTTGAAGATGGCATATACGACGCGAAGATCACGGCGGTCGAGCTCCTGAAAAACCAGGAGACACCGTGGGGTGTGACCGACAAGCTAAGAATCGTCTTCGCCGTTGATGATGTCGAGCTCTTTATGCGCGTTAACAATGTGCTCTCGAAAAAATCCAAACTCTTCGGGATCGTAAAAGCAGCATTTCGCAAAGAGCCGCCCATGGATGGTGGTTTCGACGCCGAGTGGTTTATCGGACGCAAATGCCGGGTGCTTGTTGAAAACAGCGAGAACGAGCAAGGTGTCTGGACCAATATCTCGACGGTACTTCCAGCAAGAAGCGTTCAGCAAAGTCGATCTCAAAAACAGGAACCGGAACCGGATTTTGAAATTTCCGATGATCTCGAAGATGTCGTTTTTTAGAAGGAGAAGCAGCAGACATGGCAGTTCGCATCGCAGAAGAGCACTATGACGAGCCGTTACCGGTCGATCCTTATGAGAGTATGGATCGCATGCTAGATTCTTTTATGCGCCTGCTCGGCGTATTCGTGGAGCGCATCCTCATCCCGTTCATTATCGTCACCGGGTTAATTATCGCCGTCGAGGCGGCTTCTGCGTTTCTGTCGGGGAGATTGTAATGATGTGGCTGCTTGGCGAATGCAGATGTGGCCGTTTAGTTTAGATTAGGGGTTGTAGTGAATAATATCGAAATGTACGAACGCGAACTGCCACACGCTTTGATGGCTTTAAATAGGCGCATTGAAAAGGAGTTTCTACAAGAGCTGGCGCAGCTAGTCTCGGACTACAACATAGACTCTCCTATTGAGCGCTTAATGCTTTTGCCGCTAATCTACGTTAAACTCCTTATTCGCGTTGCGGGCTACAACGAGCGGCTAAAGATAATACCGCAGCATGCCATAGGGACGTACCGGGTTGATTTCTTCATCGAGTTTTGGCGAGAGGACCATCACCACAGGTCCTGCATCATAGAGTGCGACGGGCACAACTATCACGAGCGCACAAAAGAGCAAGCGCGTCGCGACAAGCAGCGCGACCGCTTTCTTCAAGCTCAAGGCTACACCGTATTTCATTTCACAGGAAGCGAACTCTACCGTGATTTGCCACGCTGCGGCAAAGAAGTAATGGACTTCCTTCAGGGGGCAGCCAATGGCTAAATTCCAAAGCTATGTAAAGCTGCGTCGGGGCATCCGCGAGCACCTTAAAATCATGAGCGCAACAGAACTTAAAGTGTACATTGATCTGCTCACGGGTGCCGATTTTAAGACGGGCGAGGTGCGCACCACAATAGCAGCTATTTGCCAGACGTGCGACCTCTCGAATAAGGTGGTTAACTCAGCACTCCTGCGACTTGCTGCGATGAAATACATCACCTACAAACCGGCCAAGAATCAGTGGCACGACTCACATATAAAAATAATCAAATATGCCCCTGTAAATAATACAGCACCAACTACCGAAGCACCTACAGCACCAAGTACCGTAGTAAGTAGCGAGCCGGGTACTGAGGCACAAGGGCCTAAGCAGGGTAAACAAACCGCTAAGAAGTCAGAAGAAGATAAAAGAAATCATAAGAATACAAAAGAAATACATATAACCGCTAACCATTTATTTGAGCATTGGAACAGTCTAAAGATAATGGTTCATCGCAAAGCGGATAAGTTCTTACCATCCCTCACCGCACGGCTTAGCGATTATATAGAGCAAGAGCTGACCGAGGCGATGGATAACTACCACGCAGTCCTAACCGGCGAGGAATACTTCTGGTCATACAAATGGGGACTCGACGATTTCCTTAAGCCGGACAATCTCGATAAATTCCTAACCATCAATGACCCCTTCAGCAACTATAGAAAACACAAGGTAGGTGAAACACATGCAAAAGCTAAGCGATGTGCTAATGGACCAGAGCCTGACGAATACACAGCCGCAGGCGTCTACGAGTGAGCCGCCGATCTGTAACATACACGGTTGCGAAAACCCGTGCAAACCAAGAATAGCACACCCCTTCATCCCCGGCCGTGCGGCCTTTGGGGTCTACCACCGCTTCTGCGAAGAGCACTACGAGCCGGCACCCATTATGGTCGAGCACCTAAGCGAAGCCGAACTTAAAGTGAAAGCACGAGCGCACCATGCGGCCAGAAGAGAAGAGAAATGCCGGCGCTTTGAACAAGAGCTTAGGGTTGCTGGTCTAGAGAAGCTTGAGCTTAAGTGCCGTTTTGGTAATTACGAGAGAACGGATGCTAACAGCAAAGCGCATACGGCCGCATTCGATTTCGCGAGAGACCTCAGCGCTGGAGCGGGTAGCAGGGGCGTATTCTTAATCGGCACTCCCGGCATCGGCAAGACACACCTGGCCGCTTCGACGCTCAAAGTCTTAAAGGCCCACGGCAAAAGCGTCGCCTTCTACAAGGTCACCGATATGCTGGGGTACCTTCGCTCCTGTTTCCGGGATGCAAGCACAATCACCGAAGAGGAGGCCATCGAGGAGCTCGCCTCTATCGACGTATTGTTCTTGGACGACTTTGGGGTAGAGCGCACGACGGATTATGCCATCGATGCGCTATATCGCATAATTGATAGGCGCTATAGGCGGGAGTTGCCGATCTTCGCGACGAGCAACTTAAACTTCGCCGAGCTCAAGGATAAGTTCGATGCGCGCATTTCTTCTCGTCTTGCAAGTATGTGTAGAGTGATCTCCTACAAGGAAGCTGACCGGAGGCTGAAGCGATCATGAGTCAAATAGCAGAAACCACAAAAATACCTACAGATCTTCAGTCACTCTATAACTATCTGCGCATAGATGCTTACGGGATGAAACACGGTAAAACCCAGCAGGAGCTCGCCTCAAAGTTTGGGATTAACGTGCGAACCATTCAGGCACGATTAACAGCTCTTGTCACGGATCATTTCAAGTGTATTTGTACTACTGCGGCGGCCGGCGTGTATATATACCCAAGACCCGCGAGGAAGCCAATGCTGGTATCAAATCGCTCTACTCTCGCGAGCTCGAGATCAGAAAGCGGCGCCAGGCACTGGAGAACGCCGCCGAGTACACATTCGGCGCACCGCAGCTTTTTGAGCTAGAGGACTATCTATAACCGTAACAGGAGGCAGCAATTGAAACAGCAGATGAATTACAAAGAAGCGAGAAAAAAGCTCGAACGCTATTTTGAGGACTTCGAATTCGCTCAAGATGTCGGGTTGCAGTCGACCGGGATCATTATCGTTCTAAATTCAGGAGATCGGCATTCCGCTTCGCAAGTAGAGGGCACTACCGCAAAGGTGTTCGATTTGATGGCGCGCATAGAGGACACGAAAGAAGCACTGGAGGCGCTGCCGCCGGAATATGTCCGCTTTATTGAGGTTCGCTTTAGGGATCGATTAAGCGGGCGTCATGCGGCGAAGATCATGGAAGACGAGAGGATTGCAAGGATAACGCACCCACACCGTTATGAGAACGATGTGTTAGCGGCTTATATATCGGCGCTTGGGTATGTGGTGGTTAGGTGAAAAACTCTGAGGGGATGATAGGTATAACCGTTTTAGGTGATTATCCTGCCCGTTTTTCCTCATCCTCAAGGCGCTCATACACCCATGATCTCATTAGGGTCTGCCACGGCA
Organism: Candidatus Aquicultor sp.; assembly: GCA_036504445.1. Classification (NCBI taxonomy): domain Bacteria; kingdom Bacillati; phylum Actinomycetota; class Candidatus Aquicultoria; order Candidatus Aquicultorales; family Candidatus Aquicultoraceae; genus Candidatus Aquicultor; species Candidatus Aquicultor sp. The sequence continues at coordinate 8,275 of DASXVE010000024.1, read as the reverse complement.
TACCTTTGCGTTCCGCTAAGGCTTTGATACGCTCTATCGCCGCATCGTCTAAGCGAACGGTGGTTTTTCTTTTCGGAGGTGTGATGACGACCGACTCCGTGACGTCTTCCAGCTCGTCGACGTAATCCGCGCCGCTGTGCGTCGCCCAAAATTCTTGTTCCTCCTCTTCGCTCTTGAACTCGGGTATATGCCCCATCTGTTCTTCCATCTTTTCACTCCTCACTAGCTTTTGAATAATTTGCGCTCTTTCTTATCCATATCGCGCGTGCTGATGACACGAGCGACCGTCCCTTTGAGTTCGAAAACCACGAAGAGCAAGCGCCCGGCCTCCGTTTGGCCATAGAGATGGTAGCGACCATACTTAGCTTTGAAGACTTTGCGCGGGTAACTATAGAACGCCTCTTCCGCCTCTTCGGGAGTCACGTTGTGCTTAAGAAGGTTCTTCTCGATATTTCCTTCGTCCCACTCAAAGTCATCGATTCGCATGCATCGCTCCTTGTCTCTATATGTACATTGTACGGACACAGGACGGACAGGTCAAGGTGAAAAAGACGCCATTATAGTTACAGACAAGCCTGATCGGTGTATTCGTCGGGAAGACATGCCAGTTTAAGGTCAAAGATGCGACAGCGAAGGCGTTCGACTTAGCGGCATGAATGCGAGACGCCAAAGAAGCTCTTAGACCGCTACCAGCAGAATATGTCTGCTTCATCGAGATTCGCTTTCGCGATCGCTTGAGCGGACGCCATGCGGCAAAGATAATGGAGAACGAGGGAATTGCGAAAATAATACATCCGCACCGCTATGAGAACGATGTGTTAGCGGCTTAAATATCAGCGCTTTGTTATGTGGTAGTGAGGCGAACATAACGGATAGCTCCCTTAAGAGTAGAGGGCTGGTGAGACATCGCATACCTTACGAATTGTTATTAATGCAGCATACCTAGATAGTAGGTGCATGTATTCTTAACGCAGACACGATGTTCGCTTTATGGTCGGACTTCAGTAATCTCATGACCAGCTTTCCGAACTCGCCCTCATTTAGGCCGAATATTGGGGCAATCCGTCTTTGCAGGCTCTTTCTGTTATATATGCGAAGAGCGCTATCTAGATCGTTGTTACTGATTATTGTCCGGTAAACGGCTTCGCTCTGGTCATAAACCCCGTCCACATCTATCGCATTGGTTAGCCCCGTTAAGGCTGTGTTAAGATTCACCTTACCAACAGCTTTTGCGTCGAACATGTTCAGTTTGAACTGGATTTCTGCCGCCGCCCTACTTGAGACCTGAACGTCGAGTTCACCCTTCAAGCAGTCGATGACGAAATCGGTAACCTTGTGGCATATGTCGTCCGGGTCAAGCCCTAAGGAGGAAGCAACCTCTCTCACGACACCTTCTACGCATAGCAGGTTTTCGACTTCTGCGACATCGATTGTATGAACACCGTTAGCTGTCAGAGCATCCATCTCTGCCTGCGTCCTGAAATCCCTATCGATTATTCCGTAAGCTTCCACATGATGCAGGGCGGGGTTGTCCCTCATAGCTTTTGTCGACTCGATCACCTTGGTGCAGCCACCGCGCGGAATTACGAGACAATCTGGGTATAAGGCCTGATATATCGAGTAATCGAGACATCCTCTCTCACCCTCGGTAAAGAGAACGCGTTTTCTGCTGCCGACAATCTCGAGCAATAACGGCTCCGGCAAGTCATCGACATCTGGCACTTCATCCCATACCCAATTGCCGCCGCCGAAGCTTCTAACCCATATCTTGAAGGCGCCAACGCGTGATGCCGCGAAATCTATATCATGCGTTATGTATATAAACAAGCAATCTTGTTTCACCTCCTCGATTTTCGTCCACAGGCGGCTCATAAGTGATCTATGAAGGTGTATCTCGGGCTCATCGATTATCAATACTGCGCCTCCGGGCGCGCAGAGACACTGCCCCATAAGGTATAGAGCGACCCGTTCACCGTCGCTCATCTCACGGCCATGGTATTCGCCCCCAGCAGGATTCTCGACCATCACTTTTCCATCGTTAAGAGCTAGCTTCCGCTGGGGCATGATATCGTTCCAGATACTGATGAGGATGTCGATAGGTGAATCAGGAATTGGTATCTGTCTATCCATGCCAGCGGCATCCCTATCTCTGCAAGCCTTTACAAAGTCGTTGTCTCGCTTATGCTCCTCTGCAAAAAGCGTTGATAAGACCTGGTCATAGTCGCTAAGTAGACTCGTCGTTAGTTGGTTGTTGTTCCACCGATATGCACCCTTATTATTCGTGTTTTCGCTGTTACCGTAGATCAATTCGTTGAGTGCTTGCTCGAGATTTTTCGGCGAAGCATACTTTGGCACTACGAGCGAGCGTTGTGCTGCTATGCGATGGGCAACCTTAGGGCTCGGCATGCCCATCTCAATCCAAGCACCGAGTCGACTCTTGCCGGAGCCGTTCGCCCCGATAACGACGACGGGACCGTCGCATTGTATCGTTTCAGTTAAGCCGTTACCGTTTCTATCCGGTAACACCAGCTCATGTTTCATATCGTCCTCCCAAAGATGAACGGAGCGGGCTAGCGTAGCCCGCTCCGTTTTTATCGTTAGCCCAACAGTACACGCACGTTGTTGTTGAGCATGGCTTTAAACGTGTCGAACATTTGGCGCTGTGAAGAACCTTGAGGGTATGAGACCTCGACCGCGGCTAAACAGGTCATCAGGGCATCTACCGCTTCTACGAGACTCTGATTGTCGCTGTTGTCGAGGAGGAATCTCTTGAAGAACGGGTGGTCCGCATTGTAGATTACTTTCATATGGTCCGCCAGAACCTCAACAGAGTAAATCGGCCCCTCGCTTCTAAGGCCCTCGTGGTCAAACTTGGTCCTAAGAGTCGTATGCGGGTAAGCGATTTTTGGCTCGTTTGGTTCCGATTTGGTCACCTGCTCAGGCTTGATCAGTACCCTTGATTTGCTCTCGATCAGCTTCTCGCTGCCTTCATGCTTAAGTTCCTTAGCCTTAGTTTTTGACTCGCGTCTTATCAGCTGATCGTGGGCCGTCTCGATGACGCTGGCCATGACGCTTTGCAGCTTCTGCTCGAGGCCTTGCTCAATCTTGATGTCCCTTTTCATGAAGTTGACGCCTAGTTGCTCATCGAGCCTTCCAGATACTTCGAGCTCGGCTCTGATGCGGTTATATGAGTTGTGCTTGGTCCACATGTTGAGCGTTAGACCCTTGGCGATTTCTCGCATGTTGCGCGAAATATAGATGCCTTGGTTGGCCTGGTTGATTTTTAGCTCCCTGTTCATGCCTGCACCAAAATCTGGCAACTTGGCGATTTTAATTCTGATATGCTCTGCAGAAGCGCCTTTGTACGGTGCATAGGTTATCGTCTTATCCATCACCTGCTCGGTATCGGGATGGTCCCAATACAGGGGATCAATGGGCTTGACGGCTTCGCCGTTTATCATAATGCGAAGGTTGCTTTTGAGAAAGTGTCGATATATTCTCCCGAATTCACGCTTCAGCCGATCGACATAGGTATCGATGGATTTATAGGTAAGACGATCGCGGCCCTTCAAAGTGACGATCGTGCCGGGACCTGACCCTACTTTTTCCTCGAAGAGTTCAATGTCATCGGGAGAAGCAGGACCGAGCCCGTTTGCAAAAGAATCGTTCTCGATTGCTTTTGATACATCGAAGTCTGTGTAGAAAACGGGACCGTCTTCACTAACAAAAGAACCTGAAACCTTCGGGTTTAAGTCCTCTGACGATGTGCCCAAGAACCTAGGAACACCGTATAAGGTGTATAATCTTACAAAAATGCCTTCCTACTTCTGGGAAATTCCGCTTAAGGATGATAATGGAAATATAACGAATGCCATTATCGTCGATAAAGTAAAGAGCAAGTGGCAGATCGTTCATATAGGTTTGCGATTCAGTCCTGAATTATTGACCGTATATTCCGACGACACAGCGGTTAGGGAACTTGTAGAAAACAAGTTTGGCGATACCGGAATCAGCAAAATACGCAGGATAACCAATCTATATTTTGATGGGATTTATGTCAAAACTAGTGGCCAAGAGTACGTAATTCCAGTGACCGCTAGGCCGGATCTGCTAGGGATAAAGAACATGGATGTCTACACACTTGAAGAAATGCTCGCTAAGTGTGAAAAAATGCTAAGTCAATTTAGTGATAGTGATAATTGCGCAGATCAGAGCCAATAGTCTCCATTAGGCATCAGCATATTTTAGGCTTCTTTGAGAACTGTATATTCAGGTTTCTGGAAGCCTAAAATATGTGTACCATATATCTTGTTTTGTAACTAGAAAGTAAATAGGAGGAGGCATATTTTGGATGGAGCCAAAATATGCCTATCGTGGTCTAATCCATAATGCTTGGCGAAATGTTTTGCCGGATCGCGATGCATGTTCTAATATCTAGATATTGGCTGAAGGAGATCGTATGCAAAAGATAAACGTAAAAAGAGCGTTTAGTGGTGCTTTCATTACGTTGGTGATTGTTTGCCTGGTGTATATGGCGGTAGCGATTATAGTAAAAGGTAATCACGACAAGCTCACTGAGGCTGAGAATAGATCTAAAGCAGCACCCCTGAAACAACAACTAAACACTGATAAGAATAAAGGGGTGCCGCTAGGCATCACAGAGGATGCTGATAGTATGACTGCTGCCTATGACCCAGATGTCTCCTCGACTTACAAGAGACCGTATGCCCAGCTTAAAAACGAGCTGCTTTATGCAAGACTGGCTTGCTCAGAAAGAAATCAACAACCGCAAATCGTGAACACAATCCGCGATAAGGCACAGTTAATTGAAATTGTTCGCGAATTCGATAAGCTAAAAGCTATCGCGCCACAACAGTATGACGCTAATGAATTTGATTCTCATAACATCAAGTTCTTCACCTTAGTCCTATGGCGAGAAGGCAGATCTGTTTCCTATGTCTTTAATCAGAATGGCTCCAACTATTATGAGGGAAGTACTGCGATGAGGGCCAAGAATGGCAGGGTTGTCTTAAGGAAGATGCCAGAGACGTTAGTTAGATTAATCATAAGCCGTTCTGCCCGATGAAAAGGAATAGAGGGGCCTTCTTGCAGGCAAAGCATGCCAAAATCGCAGCAAGGCTTTCTGCTAGACGAGCTGCATTAATTGCGATTACGAAATGAGCTATTGCCTAAGGCCTATGGTTCGCATCTTGAAACTTGAAATATTCTTACCTTGCCATATTTAGATAACCAAACTGGCAATTTCAGACGAAAGTTGGGGTAAATGACTATTCGAGGAGCGGAGCGGGACGACATGATCGTGGCTCACCCGGATGATGTTGATAGACTAATTGAGTTTCTTGTTACCGCCAAACAGGATGCATTAAGCATTTCCCAAGAAGACAGGCCTACATAAAACTCTCGACTAAAATGAATAACGTGATATAATATTACCGCAGCTCAGGGACGTATTTAGAAACCTTTTTGATTAATTCGTAGTTCCATTTATGTCCTATGAGGTCCACAACGCTCCTCAAAAATGGCTTTAGCAAGCCATTTTTCAATTTCTGCCTATGGTTATGGGGTATGGTTGTGGCACCGAGAAACCGTACTCTAAGAACCCCTCGTTTCCTCTGAACCCTTTTTACTGCTGACAATATCAGCATTGCCGCTTATGCTGTGACGACGAAGCGAAGACATAACATTTCAAACTTAACGATTGACGTTTAACGCGATACGTTATAGCATGAGACCGATGATAAAATCATTCGGGGACAAAGGAACAGAAAAAGTCTATAACCGCGAAGGTTCTAGTAAGTTACCCCGTGATATTCAGCAGGTTGCCTTGCGAAAACTACGGATGATAAATAACGCCAAGAGTCTTAACGATTTGCGAATTCCTCCAGCCAACAGATTAGAGAAGCTTAAAAGAAGCCGTGAAGGACAGTTAAGCATCAGAATTAATGACCAATGGCGTATCTGTTTTCTTTGGCAGGGCGAGGATGCCTACGAAATTGAAATAACAGATTACCATTAGAAAGTAGGAAGGGAACACCATGGAGAAAAAATTACATCCAGTACATCCCGGTGAGGTCCTCTTAGAAGAGTTCCTCAGGCCTATGGGAATAAGCCAGAACAGGCTTGCTATAAATATCGGGGTGCCGGCAAGAAGGATAAACGAGATCGTCCTTGGCAAGCGAAGCATCACCGCGGACACTGCTTTGAGGCTCGCAAGATTCTTTGGCACCTCTGCTGAGTTCTGGCTCGGCTTGCAGGCACAGTATGATCTTGACGTTACAGCAGAAGCGCTGGGAGAGAGGTTGGAGCGAGAAGTTAAGAGACATGCCGATGTCGGATAAACGATGAAAAGAAAGAAGATACCATTCGGGACAAAATTACCGGTCAAGCTAACCCTACGCGAACGGGATATCATTTGTGATGAGACATTCTGCGATCCCAGTTATGTTAAGCTTGCAGTGGTTGATGGCAAAGGTATTAAAATTGATCTGTCGCTTGATGAGATAGAAGATATTCAAGGCTACGTCGCTTCAGCGGCTAATCACGCGGAAGATCTCAAACTCCAGAAAGAGCTCGATCACCTCAGCGATAAGCTGCAAGTTTATTTAGATACATATGATGATCAAGATAATGAGCCGTTTGACTTGCCCGTTCACCCTATCGATCCTTTCACAAAGGATGCTAGGATGAGGTGGAATAAGATACCCAAATGGGCCCAGGCTAAAATCCTGGATAATGTTTATTGCGTAATGTGTAGAAGTACAGTCTCCATTGTCCTGGAAACTGCGAAAATGCAAAAACGCGATTTAATACTAAGAGGAACGTGCAAAATCTGCGGGCATGAAGTCTGTCGGTTAGTTGAACCTGAAAGTGATTAACCGACCCATAACCCATTATCCTTATAAGAAATTGCGGCAATTAATGTATGGATGGCAATATACTAAGACGGGCCGAATACGAAGCCATTATCGTGGCCACCGGGGCTTCCATGAACTGGCGCAGATATTATGTGTGGTGTAAAAATAGTAGATATGAAAAAGAAGTTCGACAATGTTTACCAGTTTAAGATTGCATTAAAAGGGATCAAGCCATTAATCTGGCGAAGTATTCAGGTTCCTGAGACCTATAATTTCTGGGATCTACATGTTGCCATACAGGATGCTATGGGGTGGTCAGATAGCCATCTTCATGAGTTTGAAATGAAAGATCCCTTGCACGGAATAAAGAGTAAGATAGGCATACCTGTTGACGATTTTGACCTATTTCCTTATGAACATAAAGTGTTACCAGAGAGAAATCAGAAGATTGCCGACTGGTTCTCAAAAACAAATACTACTGCCAAGTATACCTATGATTTTGGCGATGACTGGGTTCACGATGTTAGGTTGGAAAAGATTTTGTCAAGGGGAAAGGACTTTACCTATCCTAGATGCCTTACTGGTGAACGAGCATGCCCGCCAGAAGATTGCGGCGGTGTTTGGGGATATGAAGATTTACTGGAGATCATCCGGGACCCGAATCATAAGGAATACGAAGACATTATCGAATGGCTTGATGGAGAGCTTGACTCCGAACACTTCTCAATCGAAGAGGTCGAATTTGACGATCCCGCTAAGCGCTGGAAGCTGGCGTTTGGTTAAAACTTGCGACTTCCCTTGGATGGTATTTTGCCTTAGCGGCCATAACGATGCTTCGAACAATTAAAATTCTGTCAACTTTCTAAAAGCATGATATAATATTACCGCAGCTCAGAGATATATTTTGCTGCTTTTCTGATTAATTCGTAGTTCCAATTACGTCCTATTAGGTCCACAGATTAAAACAGCAGGTAGCGAGCCTAGAGAGGTTCGCTATTTTGTTATTATATGGAAGAACTTGCGTCTCGATGGGTCAAAAATGGGTCAGAATTGATGACTAACTATTCTTGGGGCGCCGTTTATTCATGACTAGGGCCTTTGGTCTTATAATTTTGTGGTTTGTAACTATCATATGTGACTCGGTCTGCGGAACAACATGTTAGATTATGGCTTTTCGAAGGTAGATCTTTATCTGTTGCCCGTTATCTCATCACAATGTTCTCTGTTAGCTCGCAAGCAAATATAAGCTTAAGTATTCTTCTGACAACCCCGATATGGAGAGCTTCTTTGGCAGGTTAAAGGATGAGTGGGCGGACGTGTTTGCCGCCGCTCAGAGCGAAAGTGAGGTGATTAAGCTTATCAACAAAGCGCTCTCGTACTATAATGAAAAGCGTCGGCAC